>JBGTAZ010000356.1:0-20170 GCA_041749615.1 Leptolyngbyaceae cyanobacterium
TGCAGCAAGCGTTGATGCAAGTGGGTCAGGCAATCTATGCAAATGCCAACGCAGCTAGCGACACTGGAGCGAGTGACGGTGCAACCGATACTTCAACGGCAAACACTGATGACGTAATCGATGCCGACTTTGTGAACAGTAAGTAACGGAGTCGAGCAGGACTAGAAGGTTGATTGGTTAGTTGATTGGCTATGAGTGATGGGGAATGGGCTTAAAATCCTATTCCCCATTTTTTTGACTTTTGTGTTCAATCCTTCCCTCAACTTTTTCTAGAATTCACACACAAAGTCTGAAGCGTGATTCACAATACGAAGCAGGATACGAAACAGGCGATCGCCCACTTTCTCACTTATGAAATCTGACGATTTGTCACAAAAAGTGTAGGCATTCAAGTTGCTGTGCTGCTAAAGTCGAAACCGATTAAAGTATTCTCGCCATCTGTTTTCCAGCACTCTTTTTCTAACCCACAATGACCATTGGTTTACTCAAACAGGCAATCCACGCACTGCGGCATGAATCCATCAGCCGGACTCCTGTTCGTATAAATCGGTGGTTCAAGTGGATGGCACCGGGGCTATTTGTCAAACGCTGGCTGCTGCTGAGCGCCGCCGGAGTCTCGCTTGCCACCTTGGGGATTGCCATTTCAATGAAGTGGACTCCTGTTTTTCGCACCACTCAGTTTTTTGGCTGGATTTTACAGGAGACCGCCGAAGTCATTCCTAGTTATGTGAGTGGTCCTTTGGTCGTTGGAGGCGGTTTATTGTTGGTGTGGTGGGGGCAGTCGCGGACTCTGGGTGCCATCACAGAAGTGTTGATGCCCAATGGCAACGAAGATTTGATTGATGTATTACTGGCGCATCGCCGCTTAAATCGGGGACCCAAAATCGTGGTGGTGGGCGGCGGCACCGGGCTTTCAACTTTGCTGCGAGGGTTAAAGCAGTACAGCGCGAATATCACCGCGATCGTCACAGTGGCAGATGATGGCGGATCGTCTGGGCGGTTACGGCGCGAGATCGGCGTGTTGCCTCCCGGCGATATTCGCAACTGTTTGGCGGCATTGGCAGATGAAGAAAAGCTGATGACCGAACTGTTTCAGTATCGGTTTCAGGCGGGAGACGGGCTGACGGGGCACAGCTTTGGCAACTTGTTTTTGACGGCGATGAATGAAATTACTGGAGATCTGGAGCAGGCGATCGCGGCTAGTTCTCGCGTGCTTGCCGTGCGGGGCGAGGTGTTGCCAGCTACTCTCAGCGATGTGCGCCTGTGGGCAGATCTGACCGATGGCAGGCGGATTGAGGGCGAATCGAGCATTACCGAAGCCTGTGGCACGATCGCTCGCGTAGGCTGCACGCCTGAAAATCCACCTGCTCTCCCCAGAGCGTTAGTCGCCATTCAGAACGCAGATTTTATTATTATCGGTCCCGGTAGCTTGTATACCAGCATCATTCCCAACCTGCTGGTGCCTGATATTGCCGACGCGATCGCCCGCTCCAAAGTGCCCCGCATCTACGTCTGCAACATCATGACCCAAGAAGGTGAAACCCAGGGTTATAGCGTGGGTGATCATATTCAAGCGATTGACCAAGCTTGTGGCAAGCCTCTATTTGAAGCGGTCTTAGTCCACAAACAGATGCCGACTGCAAGAGCGCTGATTCGCTATGCCCAAGAAAACTCCAATCCAGTGCCCCTCGATCGCGATGTGGTCGTTCGCTTAGGGCGACGGATTGTTTTAGCAAACGTGATTGACGAAGAGGCTCATACGGGTGCGGTTCGTCATAATCCCGAAGCGTTGGCTCGTGTTCTATTTCGCTGGTTTACAAAAGTTCAAGGCTTATAATTGATTCGTTTCCGCAGCCAAACGCCCACTCCAATCAGCGTTACACCTAAAACTGTACTGGGTTCAGGAACAGCGGCACTGCTGGGAGAGGCGCTCCAAGAACCGGAGCCAACGGAGGGAACGAGTTCTGCGATTGACTGAACCCAAGAGCCGCCCCAGCCCGTAGGATTTTGGGTGCCGCCTTGCAGCGAAAACTGTCGGGTGCCAAAGGCAACATCTCCAAAAAACCAGGTATCCGCGATCGCAATGCCATAGCGGCTGATCACTTGCTGTCCCAGTTTTTTGGAGCTAGCAGGCTGCCACCAAGTCACACCGGGGCGATCGCCCAGTCTCCACTCTTTGCCTAAAACCGTTGCCGAGAAATTGGTTAAGGCATTGTTCACCTCAAAACCAACCGGAGCCGCAATCGGAATCGTTTGCACAAATGTTAAAACTTCATCGTCATAGCTAAACTCACCCGTGCCAACGGGGGTGCCAGCATTATCGAAAAAGGTCAATCCCCAAGTAAGAGTCGCAGCTTGAGTAGGTGCGGCAATAGCGCCTATGCCTACCACCGCACTAAACGCGATCGCGCAGGTTTTCTGATAAATTTTTTGCATCTGCTTTTTCCCTAATTGTCGAAGTTGTTAGTGGCGCACCGCTGGGGAAGCCACTCATAGAACTGTCAAAGTTAGAATTGATGCGTTTAACCTAAAAAATAGTGAAAGAAACAGTTCAAAATTAGACGAGATCGCAGTTGCTGATTAAATTGCGATCGCTCTAGATTAGATGACCTACAAAGTGTAGCGATCTGTCGCGATAAATCAAGCCTTATTTCTATTTGCAATTTTTAATGGGTACGTCACCATGCTTCCCCCGATCGATCCGGTCAACCCCAATTCCATGATTCTCCATTATTTAGACATTCACGCAACCCGCCAGATGGGTAGGCAATTGGGGCAAACCTTAGCAGCAGGAAGTGTGTTGCTGCTAGAAGGCGACTTGGGCAGCGGTAAAACCACGTTAGTTCAGGCAATTGGGTCAGGACTGGAAATTCCAGACTCAATCGATAGTCCCACGTTTACCTTGGTGAATGAATATCTGGGGGGACGATTGCCGCTTTATCACATGGATTTATACCGATTGCAGCCGGATGCGATCGCCCAGTTTTACCCCGATCTATATTGGGATAGTCTGGAAGTGGAACCCGGCATCGTGGCGATCGAATGGGCAGAACGCCTTTCCTATAGACCCACGGACTATTTGCTGATTCGATTGGATGGCAACGACGATCAACGCCAAATCAGCCTGATACCCATGGGAAGTTTTAAGATACCCGCGATCGATAGGCAGTTTTGAGTTTTGAGTTGAACTTTACCTTGGTCTGCCCCCCGAACTCCAAACCCCGAACCCCCGAACCCTGTCTTAACCAAATCGCAATGGCTGACCGCGCACCGAGGTGTTTAACTTGCCGTGGTCGAACACAATCTGTCCACCGACGATCGTCGTCACTGCCCAGCCTGTCAGGTTCCACCCTTCAAAGGAACTCCAGCCACACTTAGTTAACTGATCTTCCCGCTGCACGGTGCGGTAGGTGTTTAAATCTACCAGTACCAAATCGGCATCATAGCCGATCGCAATCTGTCCCTTGTTGGGAATGCGGTATGCCTTTGCCACGGCGGTAGACATCCAGTTTGCGACTTGTGCCACGGTGCAGCGCCCCTGCCTAGCCTGGGTCAGCATCAGCGCTAGGGAGGTTTCTACTCCCGGCATCCCCGATGGAATGGTGGCAGGCTCTAGCAAAATCACTGGGGACCCATCCGCTGGTTTCTCCGTGGTTGACGCAGGCACAGATTTAGGGATGCCTTTCATTTTCTCTTCCAGGGTATGGGGCGCATGATCCGTCGCGATAAAGTCAATTACGCCATCTTTCAACGCCTGCCACAGGACTTCATTGTCATGGGGCGATCGCAGCGGTGGATTCATCTGGGCGAGATTGCCGATCGTTTCATAGGCGCTGGTATTCAGCAGCAAATGCTGAGGAGTGACTTCTGCTGTCACCCAGGCGGGTTTTTCCTGGCGCAATAATTCTGCCTCTTCCGCCGTAGACATGTGCAAAATATGTAAGCGTCGTTGATATTTTTTGGAAAGCTTGAGCGCAAGTTGAGTCGCTTCTAGGGCAGCTTGATTGTCCTGAATTTGAGAGTGGACGGCAGGATCGGTGCTGCCTGCAAACAGTTGACGGCGGGCTTGAATCCGAGCCTGATTTTCAGCATGAACGGCAATTAAGCGATCGCCCTGAGAAAAGATTTGATCCAGCAGCGCTTCTTCATCGATTAGCAACGCACCATGCATCGAACCCATAAAAATCTTAATGCCGCAAGTTGGCTCCGCCTGTAGCAAATCGGGCAACATCTCTGCCGTTGCGCCAATGAAAAAGCCATAGTTTACCAAACATTTTTCTGCCGCTCGTTTGAGCTTGTCATCCAGCGCAGCTTGAGTTGTCGTTACGGGGCGCGTATTTGGCATTTCCAAAAACGAGGTCACGCCTCCTTTGGCACAGGCACAAGTGGCGGTAAATAAATCTTCTTTATATTCCAACCCCGGTTCGCGAAAATGTACCTGCGGATCGATCACTCCCGGCAACAAAGTTAGCCCGGTTGCGTCTATCTCCTTAATAGGTTGGTGAGAAGCACTCAGTTCAGCAACATTCAGTTCAGGGGCGATCGCTTGAATTGTGCCATTTTGAATGTAGACATCTCCCAGCATTAAGCGGCTGTCTGACTGAAGAATAGAAGCGTTGCGAATCAGTAATGGTAAATCTGATGACATGATCTAAGCCGATTTAGAATAGTATTGAACTCTGCATAACCTTTATCTCTACGATGGCTCAAGTGAATAGTCAAGAATCCAGTGACAATAATAATAATCCCCAACCTCCCAAGGAGATTATTTGGGTCGAAATTCTTAAGACCCTGGGGCTTAGCGCTATTTTGGCACTTGGCATCCGCACGTTTGTCGCTGAAGCTCGCTACATTCCGTCTAAGTCGATGGTGCCAACCCTTCAGGTAGACGATCGCCTGATTATCGATAAGGTCAGTTACCACTTTAAGCAGCTTCAGCGGGGAGATATTGTGGTTTTCATGCCGCCTGATGAAGCCTCTGTGGTGTGTACTGGACCGCGCCCTCAACCGTCTAAAGATGCTTACATTAAGCGCGTGATCGGTTTACCGGGAGAAAAAATAGAAGTGAAGCAGGGGCTAGTTTTTATTAATGACAGTCCTATTAAAGAAACCTATCTAGATGGCGTTCCTGAATATCAATATGGTCCGAGAGTGGTGCCCCAAGACTCTTATCTGGTTTTAGGCGATAACCGTAATAATAGCTGTGATAGCCATTACTGGGGATTTGTGCCCCGTGAGAATATTATTGGTCGTGCGATCGTGCGATTTTGGCCCCTAAACCGCATGGGCGAAATTGTGCCCTAACCCAGGCTTTCATGGGTCAGCGGATGCACCAAAAATACATACTCTTGAACGATTTGATTGCCAATTAGGTGTTCTTGAATAATGCGCTCAATCACCGGTGGCGTGGCGCTGTGATACCAAACCCCATCTGGATAAACGAGCAAAATAGGTCCCTGCATACACACTCGTAGGCAATTGGCTTTAGTCCGAAATATGCAGCTTGAGTGAGTCTCTGTTGGCTGATCAAGTTTGAGTTCTTTTAATCGATTCTTTAAATAATCCCACGCTGCCAAACTAAGGTCTTTGGAGCAACATTTTGGTTTCGTTTGGTCAGCGCAAATAAATAGATGCCGTTGAATGTGATTCAGGCTCAAGGATTGAACACAGGTTGAAAAAGCATCGGCAAGACATAGTTCACTAGGATCAGCCATAAGTCCTCAACAATTCACAACTGATTTGAAATTTGATTTGAAACTAAAAAAGTCATCTGCTGAATTAATCCATCAGCAGATGACCTGAGTTCAAAATAACGATTGACAAGAATTAGATGGACTTTAAATCTATAGAAAAATCTATAGAAGATTAATCTTCCATGTCATCGTCTACGTCATCTTCAAAGTCGTCTTCAATTTCGTCGACATCATCGATTTTGCTGCTATCCAGTTTGGTGGCAACACTATTAACGCTGCTGCCACCAATGAATTCATCATCACCATCATCTAAGATGGGCGAAACATAATCGGATTTGGTGTCACTAATCGTGAACTCTTGCGCCCCGAAGAGTGCTCGATCTTCAATATCTAGACCGTAAGTACGGGCTGTGCGATCGTCGAGAACCACATCCTTCAGATCGGCATCATCATCAAACATGGCGATGCCATCATAAGACAAGTCTGCATCGATACTTCCTACTTCCTCATAAGCATTAAAACCAGTCCCGGCTGGAATCAATCGCCCGATGATGACGTTTTCTTTCAAGCCGCGCAGCCAGTCAGATTTACCCTCGATTGCAGCTTCCGTCAAAACCCGTGTGGTTTCTTGGAAACTAGCAGCCGAGATAAAGCTATCGGTATTAAGCGATGCTTTGGTAATTCCCAACAAGACAGGCGTATATTCTGCCGGGGCACCACCCGTAATCGACATTGCCTCATTCACTTGTTCGACTTGATAAAGCTCCACCAGTTCACCCGGCAACATCGTGGTGTCTCCGCCATCATCTACCCGTGCCTTAGAAGTCATCTGACGAACCACCACTTCAATGTGTTTGTCAGAAATGTCAACGCCTTGAGATTGATACACTGATTGCACTTCACTCACAAGGAAGGTTTGCACTTCTCGCAAGCTCCGCAGCGCCGAATCATGAACTCCCATTGTTTCACGGCTCGCCCGATACATCACCTCCAACAATTCATGAGGATTGGAAGGACCATCAGTCAATCGTTCTCCGGCACTGACGTGTTGCCCATCGGAAACAATTACGTTTTGTCCGGGGCTAATAGGATACTCACGCAGATTACCATCTGATTCAACAATTTTAACTTCAGTTGTTTCATTGTCTTCATAGACGACTTGAGCCGTTCCATCTCGTTCAGCTAGAACACAGGATTCTCTGGGCTTACGCGCTTCTAGAAGCTCCTCAATTCTAGGAAGACCTTGAATGATGTCTCCGGTTTTAGAGCGCTCAAATACTAGGAGAACTAAATGGTCGCCCCGCTGTACCAGATCCCCATGATCAATGTGCAATACGGCTCCAGGAGAAACCCGATAGGGACGTGCTAAACGCATCGTGATTTGAGATTCACTCACCTGAACGACCAAACCAGACTCCTCTAGAGAGAGACTAGGAGCCACTTTGGTTCCGGCAACAACCAGATCGCCCACGTTGACTGTAGGCTGTCCTTTGGTCTCGATCGTGATCAAGTCAGCATCTCGAACTACCAAAATTCGACGAATTGCCTCTGCACCTTCGCGAATCCCCCGCACCTCCCCAGTTTCCTTGCACTGAATTTCGGTACGAGCAACCACTGCGCCGGGTGCAATTTGATCTCCATCCTTTACCAGTACCCGTGTTTGAGTACTGCCTTGGGTGGGGTCAGCCGAAATATCCCGCCTGATGACCAAGGATTCCAAAATGACGAGTTGCAAGCGCAATAGGTCTGGATCGGTTTCATCGGGAATTAATTCTATATCGGCTGCCAGTTGAGGAGCATCCTGATCAATTTCTAGGACGAGTTGAATTTTAAGCAGTTCTAATCCTTCAACCGACTTGACCCGTTCTCCATCTTTATAGGGCATCCGTTGAATGGCTCTCAAGCGAATAGAACGCCCCGAATCATCGTTAGAAGATTCTTGACTTGGAACAGAAGGTTCGTCTGGAACCGTAAATTCCATGATGGGACGTACTAGCATGGCAGGACCCTCAGGCGTTTCCACGTACTCAACATACTTGAGTTCGGTGATGGTTAACCCTGGCATGATTTCCTGACCGGGATTGGCTAGAACCGCTTCACGGGTGATGATGTCATCGGGATTATCGACCATGTGTAAGTCACCGGGTTTGACGACAATTTCCCGCAGAATGTCGTTCTTTTGGGTGACTTCAATCACGCCATTACTTTGACAGAAGATGTCTTTAACAACTTCTGTGCCAGCTTCGACGTATTGCCCATCTTCTACCATCAACAAGGAAATATCTTTGTTGACTTCGTGGGCTTCTTCAGGAATCCAGATGAGGGTGCCGCCTTTGATGACTTCGTAGCCTTGCTTGGCTTTGCCGCGTTTGCCCACTTCTACGCCAGAGTATTTGATGATGCCACCTGTTTGGGTGCGGTAGCGATCGTCGATCAGTTCGGCAACCACTTGACCGTTGGTTACTTTGGTTCCGGGGGTTGCTTTGAGGGAAAAGGTTTGATTGTGGTTGGTTTCAATCAGGTAGTGATCTCGACCTTGAAAGCTTTCTGCCCGAATTTGGGCTTGATCGAGCAGAACAGAAGCCGTGATAATTTCAACTTCTCGTCCGCCTTTGTTGCCTTCTGGTTCTTGAGGGAGTCGAACAATCCCGCCATGTTCTGTAACGAGCTTTGTTTCAGCGATGACTCCATTGGCGGTGATCGAATCACCGTTTTTGACAACGGGTTCTGCGCCGGGTGGCAAGTTGTAGACTTCGCCCGACAAAATCCATAGCAACCCGCCCCGTTGAGCAATGCGAGTGGTATTGCCTTGACGGTCTTTTTTCTCTTCTGGAACCAGATCGGCAAATTGGACCTCGCCAGCCATGTCAGAGGCTACGTCTTTCGCCGCTTTTTCAGTCGTCTTGCGCGATCGCCCCGTCAGTGGAACTTCGGCTAAGATATGCCCCGCCTTGACTTTTTGACCATCTTTAACGAGTAGGGTTGCGCCCTGCAAGATAGAGAAGGCTTGTTGTCCGGCAGATCCTCCATCTAAGACGACTTTTGTGTTTGAATCGACGGATTCTACGACGAGAGCATCTTCGCCGTGGCGGGTGCGGAAGGCGCGAGTCCGAAACCGTTTGGGAAATTTGATGGTGCCGTCGAAGTTTGCCCGTTCCTGACGTGCCATTTCACCGGTAAATACACCGCCGGTGTGGAAGGTTCTCATGGTCAGTTGAGTACCGGGTTCCCCGATCGATTGGGCAGCGATGATGCCGACGGCTTCGCCGATGTCTACCATGTGGGCGTGGGCAAGGCTCCAACCGTAGCAGTTTTGGCAAACAGACCGGGTGGCATCGCAGGTGAGGGGCGATCGCAGCAGAACTTCTTCCACTCCAGCTTCAGCGATTTTCTCCGCGTCTTCATCGGAAATTGCTTGGTTCCGGGCGATAATGACTTCGCCTGTTTCTGGATGAACAATATCACGAGCCGCCACACGACCCAAAAGGCGATTTTTGAGGGGAATTAGGACGCGATCGCCATCCGTCATGCTAGTTAACGGAATTCCACGCTCAGTGCCGCAGTCCAGTTCCCGAATGATCACATCTTGGGACACATCAACTAAACGGCGAGTTAGATAGCCAGAGTCAGCAGTTCTCAAAGCGGTATCTACCAAGCCTTTCCGGGCACCGTAGGAGGAAATAATGTACTCGGTGACCGTCAGACCTTCCCGAAAGTTCGTCTTAATCGGCAAGTCAATAATTTCACCCTGCGGATTTGCCATCAGACCGCGCATTCCCACTAGCTGACGAACTTGGGAAATATTTCCCCGCGCCCCAGAGAATGCCATCATGTAGACGGAGTTCAGCGGGTTATTAGACTTAAAGTTTTTGACGACTTCATCTTTTAATTCTTCGTTGGTGCCGTTCCAGGTATCAATTACCTTTTGGAACCGTTCCACTTCGGTAATTTCGCCGCGAGTATATTTCTCTTCAGTTTCTCGGATGGTTTCTTGAGCCGCATCCAGCAATTTGCGTTTGGTGGGGGGCACTTGTAGATCATCCACGCTGATGGATACCCCTGCGCGGGTGGCAAACTTAAAGCCCATGTCTTTCACCATGTCTGCCATTTGAGCGGTGCGTGCAGTGCCGTAATTTGTAAATGCCCAAGAAATGAGCTTGGTTAGCTCTTTCTTGTTAACGACCTGATTCCGAAAGAGGGGTTGTTCGTTGCGCTCTGCCATGTTTAAGTCCGCCTGTGCCATGAACAAAATTTGAATCTAGAAATTAAATTGCAGGGGGCTGAAAATCGAATCCACCCCCTACGCTGTCTTAGCCTGCTAAAGCATCATGAATGGTCTTGTTGAAAATGATGCGTCCTGGAGTAGTGCGAACGTATTGAGACAGTAAGTTACCTTCGGCATCAATTCGCATCCGGCGGTGTTTGTAGAGCTTCGTTACGACACCATCGGGAGAGGTGCTTTCTTCTAAGACCTCGTTATCCGGCTCGCCGCTGTCAACCTCTCCATCAAAACGAACCCAAACATAGGCATGGATTGCCACCTGTTTCTGATCGTAGGCAATGATTGCCTCCTCCATGTTGTAGAAGTAGCGATCGCCGCCGCCTTGAGCCGCAGGGTTTTCTGCGGTTAGATAATAACAGCCCAGCACCATATCTTGACTAGGCGTGATAATCGGGCGACCCGTTGCCGGTGACAAAATATTGTTGGATGCCAGCATTAATAACCGGGCTTCGGCTTGAGCCTCAATCGATAGGGGCACGTGAACTGCCATTTGATCCCCATCAAAGTCAGCGTTAAACGCTGGACACACTAATGGGTGCAGTTGGATTGCCCGACCATCCACTAAAACAGGTTCAAAGGCTTGAATTCCCAAGCGGTGAAGCGTGGGTGCCCGGTTCAACATGACAGGGTGCCCTTCGATCACATCTTCCAAAACATCCCATACGGTCGGATCGTTGCGCTGGATTAGTTTTTTGGCAGCTTTGATATTGTTGACTAACCCTTGCCGAATCAGCCGATGAATCACGAAAGGCTGGAATAATTCGATCGCCATTTCTCTGGGCAAGCCGCACTGATGAATCTTGAGCTTTGGACCCACCACAATGACAGAACGACCAGAGTAATCGACCCGTTTACCCAGCAGGTTTTGCCGGAAACGACCCTGCTTTCCTTCAATAATGTCAGAGAGGGATTTGAGGGGGCGATTGTTCGCTCCAACGACTGTGCGACCGCGCCGTCCGTTATCGATCAGCGCGTCCACCGCTTCCTGCAACATCCGTTTTTCATTCCGGACGATGATTTCAGGTGCCAAAATTTCTTGCAAACGAGCCAGTCGATTGTTGCGGTTAATGACTCGCCGATACAGATCGTTTAAGTCGGATGTGGCAAACCGTCCTCCGTCTAGCTGCACCATCGGGCGCAAATCGGGCGGAATCACCGGAATCACCGTCAACACCATCCAGTCTGTTTGGGAACCGGTCGCGATGAAGTTATCAATCACCCGCAGGCGCTTAATCAGCTTCGCCCGTTTTTGCCCTTTAGAATTGGCAATTTCCTCTCGAAGTTTTTCGGCTTCTTCTTCTAAGTTGATGTCTTGCAATAATCGCTGCAGAGCTTCGGCACCAATGCCAACCTCAACACCCGTCAACTGGGAATCTTCGCTGTAAAGCTGATCCTCAATTTCGATCCATTGATCTTCAGTCAGGAGTTGCTTGTAGGACAGGTTTTCTGCATTGCCGGGGTTTAGCACCACATAGGCATTAAAGTAAACGATTTGCTCCACATCTCGCAGCGGCATATCGAGTAGAATCGCCATGTAGCTAGGGATACCCTTGAGGTACCAAACGTGCGCCACAGGAGCCGCTAGCTTGATGTAGCCCATGCGATGACGACGCACGCGCGACTCGGTGACTTCCACGCCACAGCGTTCACAAACAATGCCGCGATGCCGCACACGCTTGTATTTGCCACAATGGCATTCCCAGTCTTTGGCGGGACCAAAAATCCGTTCGCAAAACAATCCATCCATTTCTGGCTTGAGGGTGCGATAGTTAATCGTTTCTGGCTTCGTCACTTCACCCACGGCTTGACCGTTGGGTAGGGTTCGTTCCCCCCATTGCCGAATCCGCTCTGGAGATGCCAGACCAATTTTTACGTAGTCAAAACGCTGCTCTAGCTTCGGCATCGTGCGTTATTCCTTATCAATATCAGGTTATGGCAATCAAATTTTAGGAGTGAAATGATAGAGAGACGCGATCGCGTCTCTCTATCATTCGAGCAATTATTGGTCGCTATCGTCCATTTCATCCCTAGAAATGGATTCGTAAGTCGGTCGAGAAGGCGCTCGTCGAGTGCTTACATCCGCCATCAGATCCACCTCGGAGTCACGGCTGGTGCCATCTTCACGGGTGTCTAACTTATGCACTGCCACATCTAAACAGAGAGATTGAAGTTCCCGCATCAGCACCTTGAAAGACTCTGGAGTGCCGGGTCGTGGAATCGCTTTTCCTTTGACGATCGCATTGAGCGCTTCGTTTCGTCCTTGCATATCGTCTGACTTGACGGTTAGAAGCTCTTGCAGAATGTAGGCGGCTCCAAACGCTTCTAAAGCCCACACTTCCATCTCTCCAAATCGCTGACCGCCCTGTTGCGCCTTACCACCCAAAGGTTGCTGCGTCACCAAGGAGTAGGGTCCAGTAGAACGAGCGTGAATCTTGTCATCCACTAGGTGAACTAGCTTCAGCATGTACGCTACGCCAACGGTGACTGCACGATCAAAGGGTTCGCCAGTACGACCATCATAGGTTTGGATTTTACCGGGATCTTTAGGATTAAATACCCAGTCTTTCACCTGATGATCTGCGCCTTCCTGGAGCTTGGAATGAACGGTTTCACGAGATTTTTCTTCCCCATGCATTTCGTCAAAGGGGATCACTTTAAAGCGCACGCCTAGGTTTTCTGCTGCCCAACCCAGTAGGCATTCATAGACCTGACCTACGTTCATCCGGGAAGGAACCCCAAGCGGATTCAGCACAATGTCGAGTGGAGTACCATCGGGCAAATAGGGCATATCTTCGATCGGCAGAATACGGGAAATAATCCCTTTATTGCCGTGACGACCCGCCATTTTGTCGCCCACTTGAATTTTGCGTTTTTGAGCCACATAGACCCGAACAACCATGTTGGCACCCGGAGGCAGTTCATCCCCCTGTTCCCGTGTGAACACTCGCACATCCACAACGCGCCCTTTTTCACCGTTGGGAACCCGCAGGGAGTTGTCACGCACATCTCTGGCTTTCTCACCAAAGATCGCCCGCAACAATTTTTCTTCGGGAGGCTGGTCAGACTCTCCTTTAGGAGTTACTTTACCTACCAAAATATCGCTTTGCTGCACCCAAGCCCCGATCCGAATAATTCCGGTTTCGTCTAGTTGACGCAGAGCATCTTCACCGACGTTGGGAATTTCACGGGTGATCTCTTCAGGACCTAATTTAGTTTGACGGGCTTCAATTTCATACTTTTCGATATGGATTGAAGTGTAGATATCATTGAAGACTAATCGTTCGCTGATTAGGATGGCATCCTCGTAGTTGTAGCCTTCCCAAGGCATGTAGGCGACGAGAATATTTTGTCCTAACGCTAATTCCCCCGATTCAGTGGCGGAACCATCTGCCAAAATTTGCCCCGCAACCACGCGATCTCCGAGGAAAACAATGGGTCGCTGATTCAAACAAGTATCCTGGTTAGACCGCTGATATTTTTGAACTTGGTATTCTAGCTCTCGACCTTGGGGATCGCGAACTCGAATGCGATCGGCGGAAACGAAAATAACTTCCCCATCCGTTCGGCTCACAATCACCATGCCAGAGTCTCTTGCGGCTTGAGCTTCCAAGCCGGTGCCGACCAAAGGACGCTCAGGGCGAAGTAAAGGGACGGCTTGCCGTTGCATGTTTGATCCCATCAGCGCTCGGTTTGCATCATCATGTTCCAAAAATGGAATCAATGAGGTTGCAACCGAAATAATCTGCACTGGAGAGACGGCAACATAGTCAATTTCATCAGGAGTCGCTGTCGTAAATTCTTGGCGGTAGCGAATCGGAACTTCGTCACCTAGAATTAACCCAGTCTCATCCATCGGCACATCACCCGCCGCAACACGCAGATCATCTTCCTCATCCGCCGTCATGTATGCCGCAGCTATATCTTTACAAACCCGTCCATTCTCAACTTTGCGAAAGGGCGTTTCAATAAATCCATAGGCATTGACTCGCGCATGGGTTGCCAGGGAGCCAATCAATCCAGCGTTAGGACCTTCAGGGGTCTCAATAGGACATATCCGCCCGTAGTGCGAGGGATGAATATCTCGCACTGCAAATCCGGCACGCTCACGGGTTAAACCGCCAGGACCAAGAGCACTCAAACGGCGCTTGTGAGTCAACTCTGCCAAAGGATTGGTTTGATCCATAAACTGCGAGAGTTGCGAGGAGCCAAAAAATTCCTTGATCGCTGCCACTAGTGGTTTTGGATTGACTAAGGATGCCGGGGTAAGAGAATCTGCATCGGAGACGGTCATGCGCTCCCGAATAATCCGCTCTAAACGGTTCAACCCAACACGCACCTGATTTTGTAGGAGTTCGCCAACCGAGCGAACCCGTCGATTGCCCAGGTGGTCAATATCGTCAATCGTGCCAATATCAAATTCCAGATTGATTAGATAGTCGATCGCTGAAAGAATGTCCTGCGGCGTTAACACTCGCATCACCTCAGGCACATTTAAGCGCAGCTTGCGATTCAGCTTGTAGCGCCCCACCTTGCCCAAATCGTAGCGCTTTGGATCGAAGAAGCGAGAATCGAGCAATTGCTGACCGCCGGAGACCGTGGGAGGCTCACCGGGGCGCAACTTCCGATACAGTTCCATCAAGGCTTCTTCTTCGCCGTATTGCCCTTCTTTATCAATCGTTTTTTGAAAATACTCAGGATGGCGCAGTGCGTCAAAGATTTCGCCATCGCTAAGACCCAAAGCTTTTAGAAGAACTTGAGCAGACAGCTTGCGGGTTTTATCAATGCGAACCCACACCAAATCATTTTTATCGGTCTCAAACTTTAGCCAAGCACCACGATTGGGAATCAAACTAGCGTTGTAGGTGCGCCGTCCGTTTTTGTCTGTTTCAGACTTGTAGTAGACCCCAGGGCTACGCACAATCTGGTTGACAATAACTCGTTCTGCTCCATTGATAATGAAGGTGCCACGATCAGTCATCAAAGGCAAATCGCCAATGAACACTTCCTGCTCTTTAATCTCCCCCGTTTCTTTGTTAATCAACCGGGTAGGAACATACATTTGAACGGCGTAGGTGCTATCCCGTCTCTTCGCTTCATCAACGTCATACTTGGGTCGTTTTAGCTTGTAGTCCTTGCCGACGAAGTGAAGCTCTAACTTGCCGGTATAGTCTGTAATCGGAGAAAAACTGTCTAATTCTTCAATTAAACCTTCTTCAAGAAACCAGCGGAAGCTCTCCCGCTGAATTTCAACCAAATCCGGTAAGGTGAAAGCGGGTGTGTTGTATTCAGTCATGCGTTGTCTTCAGAAGGGGTGTGCCCAGCGCGAGTGAGGATTATAGATGATTGCCCATCAAAAAGTCAATAGCCAGCATTAACTTAGCTATTCGCTGACGGATAGCTTTTTAAAGACCAAAACTAGAAAAACAAAAGATGTGAATGTTCAAATGCCTAAAGTACTCTGAAGCTGCTACAAAATTCATGTGATTGAACCGCTGACTTGTAGAAATCTAGCTGTGCAGTTAAATGTGGACTCATAGTCATACGTACTTAATTAGATACAGACACAAAAAAGTAAGAGGGTAGGGAAAGATAACGGGGCATGACCACCCAATGTAGAGATTGCTTCAAGGGTTTCCCACTGTTTCCATATTAATAATATTTCCCTTCATTATGCCTCGGTTTTGCAAAAAAGGGGGATTTGAGTAGCAAAAATATGTGATGTCGTCAAGCGAGTAAAACGAAAGTTGCTAGAATTTCAATAGAAATCTTGAGTTCAGTTTATCAAAGCCGCCAAGGGTGGTAGTCGAAACAGTTGGCAGGCGTTGCTTGTTGTTTGATCCGCCAGGTCGTTAATTGACATATTTCGCAAGAGAGCAACTTGCTCGGCAACATGTCGCACGTTGGCAGGTTCATTGCGTTTGCCCCGGTGAGGACTGGGGGCAAGGAAGGGACAATCGGTTTCAACGAGCAAGCGATCGCGGGGCACCATTTGAGCAGACTCATGAATCTGAGTGGCTTTTTTGAATGTAACCGTACCGCTAAAGCTAATAAAAAATCCTAAATCTAAAAACCATTGGGTTTCTTCTGGTGTCCCCCCCCAACAATGCATCACCCCTCGAACTGAACCGTGCTGCTCCCAAAAAGCACGAAAACGGCTGACCATCGTTTCTGCTGCCTCTCGACAGTGAATGATGACCGGCAAATCTAACCGTTGAGCGATCGCCAACTGCGTGCCTAACGCTTCTAGCTGCTGCTCAGAATTCTGTGCTTTGAAAAAATCTAAGCCCGTTTCACCGATCGCCACCACTCGCTGATCAGAACTTGCTAGCTGAAAAATATCATCAGCAATCTGATCAGTCCACTTGCTTTCAACATCAAGCGGATGCAAGCCCACTGCAAAGAACACTTCAGGAAAGCGATCGGCAATTGCCTGAATGCCTTTAAACTCTGACGGTTCTACACAAGAATGAACGAGATAAGCGACGTTCGCTTCTCGCCAACGCTGGGCTACCTCGTCCAAATCTGGCTGGAATGTCTCGAAGTTAATATGAACGTGAGTGTCAACAAGTTGCATTTAGAAGGCAACCCAATGGGTCAAAGCTAATTTCGATTCAGTTTAAGCTCAGAAAATTAATGCAATAATTCAGGTAGCTTCAACCAGTAGGTTCGCTGGGGCGAAAGGAAATAGATCCTTAAGAAACCGTTGATTGGTTCGCCTCTAGACCCTTGACCGCCCGCATCAAACGAGATTTCTTACGTGCCGCTGTATTCGCGTGCAACGCACCTCTTTTAACAGCTTTGTCAATTCGACTGTAAGCAGAGGCTAAACTTTCCTGAACCATTTGCCCCGATTCGGGCGTTGGGCTAGCAGCATGACTACTCACAGCAGCAAAGCATTTTTTCACGAATGTCTTCACAGAAGACTTATAGCTTTTGTTCCGAAGCCGATTGCGCTCAGCAATTTCTACGCGCTTAATGGCAGACTTGATGTTAGCCACAGTAAATCCTAAAAACTCTACGACCCATCGAAACACTATCGAAAAAATGCGATAAATGCTCGAAGAATTACTATAACATCTCTAGTGCTCAACAGCCTAATCTCCTAAAAATCCAGGTTAAGCTAGAGTAACGAGGATGGGCGCATCTGTTTTCTGACCGACTGTATGGAACTCTCAGAAATCTGTTCTCGTCAGGCAATTTTTTAAGATGGCATTCCGACTTCCATGCTGCGAATTATCACTCAGCGAACCGAGGCACGATCTGAACTACGGCGTATCTGTGACCGCACTCACGATGACCAGGTGACTCACAAAGAGTCAACGGTGCGGGAAGTGCTTCAAGCCGTGAAACGTCAGGGCGATCGCGCCTTGCTCCATTACACTTTAGAGTTTGATCGGCGAGATTTAAAATCTGACGACTTGAGGGTGAGCGGCTCAGAACTTGATGCCGCTTACCAACAGGTTTCTAAAGAATTGCTAGATGCCATTCAGCTTGCGTGTCGGCAAGTGGAAGCCTTTCACCGCCAGCGAGTGCCGAAAAGCTGGGTGCATTTTGGTGAGAATGAAGTGGTGCTGGGTAAACGCTATACTCCTGTGGATCGGGCGGGGATCTACGTCCCTGGTGGGCAGGCTTCTTACCCAAGCACGGTGATTATGAATGCGATTCCGGCAAAGGTGGCGAAGGTGCCTCGCATTGTCATGGTCACTCCTCCCGGCGAGACGGGCATCAGTCCGGCGGTGTTAGTGGCAGCCCAGGAAGCAGGAGTTGAAGAAATTTATCGCGTGGGCGGGGCGCAGGCGATCGCCGCACTTGCCTACGGCACTGAAACCATTCCCAAAGTCGATATCATCACTCGACCGGGCAACATTTACGTTACTTTGGCGAAAAAGCTGGTTTACGGCACGGTAGGAATCGATTCTCTCGCAGGTCCATCGGAAGTGTTGATCATTGCCGATAAGAGCGCCAATCCGGTTTATGTGGCGGCAGATATGCTGGCGCAAGCAGAACACGACCAGATGGCTGCTTCTATTCTATTAACCGATGACTCGGTGCTGGCGCGAAAAGTAGTGGATGAAGTGGAACGGCAGTTGGTGGATCATCCGCGTCGCTTATTGACAGAGAAGGCGATCGCGCACTACGGCTTAGTCGTGGTGATGGAGTCCTTAGATGCGGCGGCGGAACTATCCAATGAGTTTGCCCCGGAACATTTAGAACTAGAAGTGGTTGATCCCTGGGGTTTGCTCGATAAAATTCGTCACGCGGGCGCAATTTTCTTAGGATCATCTACCCCAGAAGCCGTGGGTGATTATCTGGCAGGACCCAACCATACCCTGCCGACTTCTGGGGCAGCAAGGTATGCCTCCGCCCTAAGCGTAGAAACCTTTCTGAAGCATTCCAGCTTGGTGCAATATTCGCAAACAGCCCTGGAAAAAGTTGCCGGAGCGATCGATGTCCTGGCAATGTCAGAAGGGCTACATTCCCATGCTGAATCAGTGCGATTGCGGGTGCGTGGCAACCAGGAATTGCCTTAGACGCAGCAGGCTAAGAGTTTGCCCCAAGTTGAGCGGCAGCAGAGAAATTCCCTCAATCCGAGATTGCACCCAGCCTTCGCCCCAGTGCCATTCATGGAAACCGTCAATCCCCTGGCTCAAAAGCAGCCGTAAGCTATTGGCTTCCACCTGGGCGACTTGATGCTGAACCGCAACAGGACCTAACCAGCTTGTAAAGGTTAATCCTGCGATCAGTTCTTCGGGTAATCCCGTAGAAAGTCGCTGGGGAAAGAGCCATTTTTGCAAATTTTCGGTATGAAGCAATCCTTGCCGTAAGGCGTGTTCGGTGGCAGGAATTTCGATCCGGAGGCTGCTGTGTTGAAAAGTGCCAAACATGGTGGTTTTTAACAAAAGGCGTGTGCCTTCAGTATGCCAGATGCCTCTTGATCTAGGGGATGTAGGGTCGCTGCAATTTGACCGCACTGTTCTTGGGAAAACCTTTGAGGCTCGTTGAAGTTGCCGGATCAACGTTCGCTCTGCACCCACGATCGCGTCTTCCCGTGCCGACTATGGGTTGGCAGGCGATCGCGTCGAAATCATGCGCTCCATGCAGGGGAGCGATCGCGCCATGTGGCACTTTGTCCAGTTTCCCTCTGGCGCGAAAGGCTGGGTACGGAGCAACCTGATTAGCCGCATGAATGTCGGTTGTTAAGAGTTTAAACTAGGGCGATCAAATACGCGATCGCCCTACTGGTTAGCCTTGATGAGTTCTTCAATCATTTTATCTTTTGTCCAGCTTAAAACAATTCTTACACCTTGCTCATCGCCAATCTTCTTAAGTTCTTTCTTATTCTTCTTGTATAAGGAAGAAAGTAACTCCGGCTGAGTGTTCCCTTTTTGCCACATTAATTCCAGCTTTTCCTGAAGCTTGATCTCGATTGCCGTTTCAATTTTTACAACCATATTGGCAAACTGTTCCCTTAGCTTGCTCTCTAACTTTCGCTCAATTGCCATCTCAATTTCTTCAACCATATTGGCAAACTGTTCCCTTAGCTTGCTCTCTAGTTTTCGCTCAATTGCCATCTCAATTTCTTCAACCATATTGGCAAACTGTTCCCTTAGCTTGCTCTCTAGTTTTCGCTCAACTACTCCTTCAAATCGTTTCAGCAGCAATTCAATTTGTTTGGCTGAATCAGGAACAGTTGCTTCATTTTTCCCTGCAAGTAGTTCCATATCTTGTCGAGCGATTTGAGCCTCTTCATCGGTCATATCAAAGACCCAGACCCACAATTTTTCAATTCCAATTTCTTTGGCAACTAGGCACCAATCGGCTCCATACACGACCTCATATTCCTCTTCCTCGCTGTAAGCTTCTGTGCGACGCACAAGCAGCGAGATAAAGTTTGTTCCTTGTTGTTTCAGGCTATGGCTAATTGCTTCAAATCTCTCAGGGGAGATTTGTACAGATTCAGGGTTTGGTACTGCTATCTGAAACGTATAAATCTGACCATGACTGGTTGATTTAACTCGTAAATACTCAACAATCCTCTTTTGACGTTCTAGTTCATCCATTCCTAACGCCCTCCGTTCGTTGTTTGGATTAAATGATTTGCTAAATTTGTGTAGCAGTTAAAAGCATCTTGTGCGGCTTCTTTTTCTCGATGCCCTAATTCTTGATCAAATTCAGCAAAACAAATTGGATAGCC
>JBGTAZ010000357.1:0-3759 GCA_041749615.1 Leptolyngbyaceae cyanobacterium
GACACTGCATGGGCAGCAAATCAGCCAGGGGCACTTCCCGCTTGCCGCCCCCTAGCTTAACTGGAATCGCTTGCAGCAGTTTCAGCACCTTATCTTCTGAAAGCTCATTGTTTGCCAACAGTGGATAAAGCTGCTCTGCTAGCACGGTATGTAGATTGGCATTGGATAGATAAAGGTGCCACTTTGCCACATCGATATAAACTTTATCGCCAATCTCGGAAGCAAGGGCATCGATCGCTTGACTAGCCATAAGCAACTCCTTAAAAAGTAAAATCAACTATCAGTCACGACTTAGAACCAAAACCAGTTCCCGATTTTTTGGGTGGATTTGGGTCGGGATAGCGGGCGATCGCAAAGATAAACACGCCATGCGCCAGTAACGCCAGCGCCCAGCCAGCCGTAATCCAGGGAGTCCCCGGAACACCACCCGGAAGCGCCAGTTCAGAGGTTTTTTCGCCAAACACTCGGAAAAACCATAGCCCAGAATTGATTGCGCCAAACGTTGCCACATGGGTAGCAAAAGTCATCCGATCATCTAAACGGCGAAATTCGGGATCTTTGCGATCGGGTTTACGAGACCAACGAGGGGGCATAACGCTTAGGGATAAAAAATAATCGAGTGCTTCTTCTAAAGTACCGAATAACGGACGGAAGTAATGACAATCAATGGGTATAAATCGTATAAATCTATGCAGACTGCTCGGTTTATCGGCTTCTCTTCCTCTAGTGCGACCCATTGGTCAGCTTAACAATGCTGGATGCTCCTATTTTGTGATGGTGGAAAGTTAAACAGTCCTTCTTCACCCTAGCCCTCTTCTAAAGCAGTGCTGGGGCTGAGGGTAATTTATATTGCTATTCCGCAACGTCAGAACGTATTCATCTGAAGATATTTGCTTGGGAAAAATCCGTCTTTGGATGACTCGCTAGACTTGAGAAATAGAGCAGAGCGTGTAAAAATTGCCGTGACACTGGCAACTGTTTTTCCCACATCCAAGCTGCAAGGGAATTGTATGACGCGGATTTTGATATTACACGCTTCGTTGGGAGCCGGACACCTGAACGCAGCTAAGGCGCTATGTGATGCATTTGAGCGCATTTCAGAGGTGGAAGTTCGCAGCGAAGATGCCTTGAGCTATGCCAATTCGCTTTACCGGAATGCGGTGACGCAAGCCTATAAGCAATTGAGCGAAAAGGCTCCCCAACTTTATAAAGCCTTGTATGAAGGCAGCGACATTAGCGATCTGGAAAAATCCTTGGACAGCAACTTGACTTGGGCGAAACTAGAACGCCCCTTTTTTGCTGATTTGGAACAGTTGCTTAAAGAGTTTGATCCCGATGCGATCGTCTGTGTCCAACAAATTCCTAGCCGTTTACTGCAAATTTTGGAGCAAGATGCTCACACCGCAAAACCACAATATGTCGTAGTAACAGACGTGATCGCCCACAGCACTTGGATTAATCACGGCGTTCATGGCTATTTTCTACCCAATATTCTCAGCGCCAATTTGCTGATCCAGCGGGGGGTTAATCCCGCAGTGCTGCATGTGACGGGGATTCCTGTAAAGCTGGAGATTATGGAGCCAAAAACCAAGGAAGAAGCGCGATCGCGTCACTCCTTGCCAAATAACGTGCCCGTAGTCACCCTGTTTGGTGGCGGCTTGAATCCCCGGCGGGTCAAATCGATGGTGGTTGATTTGCTGGCAAGCCCATTGCCTCTGCTATTGATCGTGGTTGCAGGGCGAAATGAAAAATTGGTGGAAGCGCTGGAAGAGGTGACCGATAGCGCTCATGTCCAATTGCGTAAGTTGGAAGAGATTGATTATGTGGATGATTTAGTGGTAGCGAGTGATTTGGTGGTGACCAAAGCCGGGGGCTTAATTACCAGCGAAATTTTAGCGCGAGGCACCCCAATGGTAATTGTAGACCCCATTCCAGGGCAAGAGGAGCAAAATGCAGACGTGATTGCTGCGGCTGGTGCCGGAGTGCAGCTACGATTGCTAGAGATGGTGGCACCTGCCGTGCAATATCTGTTGAAGCGCCCCGATCGCCTTGCCGAAATGCATCAGTCAGCCTTAGAGCTAGGGCAACCACGAGCGGCGCTGAATATTGCCGAACACATCCTCAATGATCTCCACGCTCGTCGGGTGATGCAAACTTTAGAACTAAACGACTCAGAAACCAGTGCCATAGAAAGAAACGCCATAAAACCCAACGCGATTCCCGCAGGGAGTCCTCTGGAAAGCTTCGCTAACATTTCACCAATCGCCAATGCAGACTAATTCCAACTTTTCCGCTTCCCCCTCATCAACAGAATCCTTTCTCTGGGGAGTCGCCACCTCTGGCTATCAAATTGAAGGCGGCTACAACGGCGAAGGAGAACCCAAAAACAACTGGGCACAGATTGAGCAGCGCGGCAGCGTCATGAAGACGGGCGCAGCAGCAGAATTTTGGACGCGCTACGAAGAAGACTTTCAATCCTGCCAACAAATGGGGCTAACCGCCTTTCGGCTCGGTTTAGAATGGGCGCGAATTCAGCCCTCCCCAGATCTGTCGCCTGCTGCACCCCCAGCGTTTGACCGAGAGGCTCTGGATGGATACGCCGATCGCATTGCTGCCTGTCGTCGCCATGGACTGGAGCCAGTGATCACATTGCATCACTTCACCCATCCTGCTTGGCTAGGATTGGATGCATGGCTGGCAGAAGACACCATCGATCGCTTTGGCGAGTATGTCCAAACTACCGTTGCTCACATCAACCGCCGCCTGATCGACCATCACCAGCTTGCCCCAATCCACTGGTATATCACCCTCAACGAACCCAATATTTTGGTTTCCAACACCTACCTCAGCGGGCAGTTTCCCACCGATTCTATGTTGGGGATCGGGTCGGTTTTTCCCGCTTACAACCACTTGCTGGCGGCTCATGTGCGTGCCTATAACCTGATCCACGATCTGTATGAAGCCGAAGGTTGGGCAACTCCCCGCGTTTCACTCAACACCTATTGCAGCGATCTCTACTGGTCTGAAAAAGTGATTTGGGATTTGCTTAGTTTGCGGCTGCGATCGATCAACTCCGCCGATCTGCAAGCCTATGTTTACGCCAACGCTCAACGGATGGAAGCCGCACTAAAAACTGCAAATCTTTCGTTCCGACGAGATTTGCCCTACCAACTAGGGCGTTTCGCTCACTGGTTTAGCAATCGGCTGGGGCGACGCAACTTTGATGCGCGGCACTTAGGCAGCTTTTTGCAAGAACTAGAAGCTTCACCCCGCGCCCAAGTGTTTGATTTCATTGGGATTGATTACTACGATCCCTTTATTGCCCATGTTTTTCGCTTGCCCTCGTTCTCTGATTTTGAGTTTGAGACAAAGGATTTTCGCGGCTGGCTGATGAGTGGCATCACCAGCAAATGGTGGGATTGGCGCAGTTTGCCCGAAGGGTTGCATTTTTTCTGTAAGTTTTATGCTCAGGAAATTGGCAATTACCCGATTTTGATTGCCGAAAACGGTATGGCGTTACGGCGAAAGCCCGATAACAGCGTGGCATCTCGGCGCGGGGATCAACTGCAACGCAGCGAGTTTTTGAAAGCCCATGTGTTTCAGGTGGAGCGGTTGATTAAGGAAGGTGTGCCAATGGTGGGCTATATGCACTGGTCGCTGACGGATAACTACGAATGGGGATCGTATACGCCGCGCTTTGGGCTGCTTTCGATTGACTTTACCCAAGGCAGCGATCGCAGCGTTGAAGATCACCTAGGC
>JBGTAZ010000358.1:0-17447 GCA_041749615.1 Leptolyngbyaceae cyanobacterium
TCAATAAACTGGCGACGACAATCGACACAGATATGATTTTGTTTACCTCGCATCTTCCCGTTCTTACGGATATGGTTAGAACCGCACTCAGGACATTGCATCAGATTTCACCTCAATTCATAGTCCTATTATGCAACGCCCGAGTAAATTACCATACTTGCCCAACTACCCTACGCTCAATCCAGAGTTCTTGACCTGATCGCCCAACCGCCCCAAATTCACCCAAAACTTAACTCCTTACCCGATTCACTCGTTATCCCCAATCTGAACCGTCTAAAATGGTCAGAATATTCCACATCAAGGGCACTGCATGACGGCTACTCTGCTCAAGTCTTCGACCTCACCGCTAAACGCACCCACGATTCATCGCTTAGCCAACGGGCTGACCATCATTGCCGAACAGATGCCCACAGAAGCCGTCAGCCTGAATATTTGGCTGAATGTCGGCTCTGCGCTGGAATCCGACGACATCAATGGCATGGCGCACTTTTTAGAACACATGATTTTTAAGGGAACCGCCAAGCTGCAAAGTGGCGAGTTTGAGCGGCTGATCGAGCAGCGAGGAGCCGTGACCAATGCTGCTACCAGCCAGGATTACACCCATTACTACATCACCACGGCTCCCAAAGATTTTGCCGAGTTGGCTCCTCTGCAAGTGGATGTGGTGATGAATGCGGCGATTCCTGATGCTGGATTTGAGCGAGAGCGGCAAGTGGTGTTAGAAGAGATTCGGCGATCGCAGGATAATCCTCGTCGTCGCACCTTTCACCATGCTACGGAACTGACCTTCGATCGCCTGCCCTATCGCCGCCATGTGCTGGGACCTGCCGAAGTGGTAGAAAATTTGACCGCTCAACAAATGCGCGACTTTCATGCAAGGTGGTATCAGCCCCACTCCATCACGGCTTGCGTCGTGGGAAACCTGCCCGTTGAAGACCTGATTCAAATTGTGGAAGACAGCTTTCAGCAAGCAACAACCCAACCAACGCTTGGAATCGGGAAAGCCGCGATCGCCCCAACTCTCCCAGCCCAAGCCGCCGAAACCCCGTTTGCCGAAATTATTCGTCGGGAAGTCACAGACGATAGCTTGCAGCAAGCCCGGTTGATTATGGTGTGGCGCGTCCCTGGATTGAATGATCTCAAAGAAACCTACGCGCTGGATGTGGCGGCAGCAGTGTTGAGCCGGGGTCGCACCTCGCGGCTCGTGCGAGATCTGCGCGAAGAACGAGGTTTAGTCTCCAATATTTCTGCTAGCAACATGAGCTATTTGCACCAGGGCGCATTTTATATCTCGGCGCAATTGCCGACCGAAAATTTGGCAGTGGTGGAAGCGGCGATCGCCCGACACCTTCAAACCCTCCAAACCGACTTGATTACTGAACTGGAAATTGCCAAAATTCGCACCCGCACCACCAATAGCTTTGTGTTTGGCAACGAAACTCCCAGCGATCGCTCTGGGCTGTATGGCTACTACCATACGTTGCTAGGAGATTTGGAGCCGGCAATTCACTATCCTGACTACATTCAGGCGATCGATGCTGAAGCCGTGCAAATTGCCGTTCAGCGCTATCTCTCGCCCCATGCCTACGGAATTGTCACGATTCGACCCGAAGCGGAATGAGAAATTTAGCAAAAAACATTCACAGATTTGCCGTTTGTCGTTTACTTTTACTTTAATAGTCAAATAATAGTCAACGACTTGATCGCTCCGCCCCTGACCAACACACTCAATGTGAGGACTTTTTCTGATGGTAATCCAATTCAGAGTTTCTTCTAAAATCGTTTTAGCAGGCTGGGCAATCGCTCAGTTGATTCCAGTGCCCGCGATCGCTCAACAGGCAAACCCCACCCCCAAGATCATTACGACTGCGGTGTATCAGTGCGATGACGCAAAAGGCTTCTCGGCAAAGTATTTTGACAATGCAACAGTCCAGGCAACCTTTGGCAGCAAAGTAATGGTGTTGCCTCAAGTGGAATCTGCGTCTGGCGCACAATACAGTAATGGCAGCGTGACGATTTTGACGAAGGGGGATGAAGCAACGGTAGAGGTGGGCGGTACGCCACAATTTACAAACTGTATTGCGGTTGCCGGACTGATTCGAGGCATGTGGTAATTATTTTTTGAGCCGTTTTATGTGGGACGCGATCGCAACGCACCTGAGCCAGAGTACGGGTCAACTGTTTCAGCTAGAAACCCGGAGATCGGTCAGTGGAGGCTGCATCAATGCTGGCTACGCAATTTCTGGTAGCCAGCAAACTTATTTCGTCAAGGTGAATCAAGCCTCTCAACTTGCCATGTTTAGGGCAGAAGCGGCAGGATTGGATGAAATTCTGGCTAGCCAAACCATTCGAGTGCCCAAACCCATTTGCTGGGGAACCGCAGCCAATTCTGCCTACCTGGTTTTGGAATGGCTGGAATTGAGCCACAGCAGCGGATCGGGTTGGGAATTAATGGGGCAAAAGTTAGCTGCTCTTCATCAAACTACCAGCCTGAAGGGGTTTGGTTGGCAGATGAACAATACGATCGGAGCAACGGTTCAAATCAACGACTGGACAAAGAACTGGACGGACTTTTGGACAGAACACCGATTGGGCTATCAATTTAAGTTGGCGGCTCAGCGGGGAGGCATTTTTCCACAGCAAAATCGCTTGCTGAATGCGATTCCTGAAATATTAGCGGGACATGACCCACAACCCTCTTTGGTGCATGGCGATTTGTGGTCGGGCAATGCCGCAGTCACTCAGCAGCGCGAACCCGTGATGTTTGATCCGGCAACTTACTATGGCGATCGCGAAGTCGATCTTGCCATGACCGAACTGTTTGGCGGTTTCCCGGCTGACTTCTATCGCGGCTACAATGCAGCCTTCCCCTTAGATCCGGGCTACTTGCAGCGCAAAATTCTGTATAACCTGTATCACATTCTCAATCATTTCAATCTCTTCGGCGGCAGCTATGCGGCTCAAGCAAACCGAATGATTGAGCAAACCCTGAGTTTTAATTAATCGCTTAAGCGCTTAGAGCATTCAGGTTTCCCGGTCTCGAACTCTTAAATCTAAATGCTCACAAATCGAGTTGATCACTTTCACATAAGCATCTGCCGCTGCTCGGATAGAGTTACCACTACAGGCACTACTTTCAAAGTTTAAATCGCTACACTCCACGCCCACCACAATTTCTACGGGAGAATCGGCTCCTGTTAAAGTCGAAGGTTTAATCCAAAAACGGACTAACTGGCGAATCGGCATGTCATACCATTCATCGACCGCCTGGTCGATCGCTCGTTGAATTGCCTCGAACGGGGTTGACCCTCTGGCGGTAACTGCTCGCTGATCAGCGCAGCCCTGCAATAGAATCGTCACTTCACTTTCATCGCTAACGGTCATCTGGAGGCTTTCTATCTGGAGCGCCTGCGATCGCGGCAACGGCATAATGAGCGGCAATCGTCCAATATTGTCCAAATTCAGCAAAAAAGCACCGACTGAAAATACTCCAATGTGGTTATCTACTTCATGCCCGGTATCCGCACAAATGGTTGGCAATGTGATGTAAAAATAGCCATCTACTTGAGCGCGATAAGAATCTACGACCGTTCGAGCAAATTGCTGCGGTTCTTGAGTCACAATCACATCGATCCCTTGATCGATCGCCGTTGCCAACCTCAAAGCGTCACAGAAGTTGCAGATTTGCAAGTCTCCCGACAATTCTGAAATGGAGGTTCCGAGTGGGCAAGGGCTGACCTGATTTAACAATCCCCAGTAAGCATCTCGGCACGCTTCATCCACTCCTGCCTCTCCTCCAAATAGTTCCCAAAAAGTCAGTGCGAGTCCTCGATCAAAGAATGTTGTGTACCACTGAACCGGGTGCGATGCGAGCCGCTGCAATAGATTCGTATAGTATTCAGAGCGCGGGTCATGTCTTGCTAAAACGTTTTGGAAAACATTTGCAGTTACTAAAGCCGTGCAGACAGTCGGGGGCTTGGTTGAAGGCATAGTTCTTACCTATAGATGCGATCGAGTTGAGGCATACACTCACCACACACCACAGTCACGGGGCTGTCACCCAGTGAGGCTCAGAAGGGGGGCTTTTGCTATGCCTCACTGGTCTAGATCGCTACTTTGCTCGCCGTTCGTGCTCCTTTTCTAAACAGACTACTCCTTGAGCTATTTGCATCTCTTCCACCAAGATTTCTAGCTTGGGAATGCTGGCACAACTAGCCATTACTTTTTTCATCAAATCTTCTAAATCAGCCATTCGCTGCTTCATTTCACCGTCACTTTCACGAGAAGGGACTGGCTGAGGAAACAGATAAACAGGAGCAGGCGGAGCGGCTGAGGCGACATTGGTGAAATTAATTTGCTGTAGCTGCCTTAATTCCCGAATCTCGTCTTCAAGGGCTGCAACTCGATCATCGGTGCTAGTTCGCAATCCTTGACGCAGCAGCCTGCACACCAGTTCGGTGACTGCAATTCCATCGATTCCTGCCCGTTCCCTTAGATCTTGCATTAAGTCTTCAGGCAGCCGAAAACTTACTAATTTCCTATCCATAATCGGCTTCAATTTACATTACTGCACTACATCTAGTTGAGATCACTCTCACACTTTCATCAATCGTATATCAATCTATGAGAACTAAATAGATCATGATATACAATTTCGCGCATGAATCACTCTGATCGAAGAAAGGCGGGGCGGCTCAAAAGCCTGTTTGTGAGCGCGATCGCAGGGGGCAAGGCAGCTTGCAGAAGCATTTATAAACTTAAAAATCTACTTTGAAACTAAATTGCTTTGTAAAACTTTTCCTTCGATCGCCCAAAATAGATAGATTTTGTATCTATAAATACTATCGATTAAAATCTTTTGTATATATATTGTATGTACAAAAGATTTGTGGTGTTGGAAGTTTAACCCTTGCAACGGGTGAGGAGTTCTGTCTCGATTATCGTTTACCTTAAAAACCCAGGAGGTTCCGATGAATTGTCCTCATCAAGGCTGCGCTGTGCCACCCTGTCAGATTGTGACCCACCCCGATCGCCATAATATTGAATATTGTCGAGTCTGTGAGAAGTCGCGGAACATCAGTGAAATTGGCAGTGATGTTCCCGGTGTGTTTTGGTCAATTGTCGCGATCGCAATCACCCTAACTATTTTTATTAGTTTGACCAATGACTCACAAAGACCGAGCTACGAACAGGATTATTCTCAACCTAAGCGGATGCGGCTCTGATTGCTCGCTTTTGTGCGGCGATGCATCCAAGGGTATGGCAAGCTTTGTCGAACAAGGTCAAGCAACTTCAGTGCTTAGTTCGACGCTTGGTTTGACGCTTGGATGTGCTCAGGGATAGTGATCAACAAAAATCGAACCGCGTGGAGACATCGACCGCTCAAGTGGCAACTAAAAAGTTTAGTGAAACAAAGGTTAATCTGAATCGGTATCTTTCTTATCGACAATTACCACGAAGCTCGCTTCGGGAGACTGCTGTTTGAAGAATAGAAGGTGACCGTCGGCATCAGAGCGGCTGCGATACCGGGCAACAATCACCAATTGCTTATTGGGCATCAATTGTGCGATCGCCCAACGATTGAGCCGCTGTTTATAAGACTTCGGTTCAAGGTCAGACGCAAGGCTGTTGATCTCGGCGTTAGATGTCATAAAAGTTGCGTCTTTTGTAAAGAATATAGGCATTAGCAAATCTGTGGATGGAAGTATGCAAGCGCCATACATTCACAATTCAGCAAGAGGAAGCAATGTCAGCTAGCTGTCAATATCTACTGAATCCAATCTGAGTCATTAAATCAGGTAGGACTTTCGGCAGCACGAGAAATCAAGCGAATAAGAAGAGATTTTCTTGAGAAGAAAAAGGGATTTCCATACCGCCCGTCCCCCCATAAAAGCACTCTTCACCACTCTTCAAGTATAAAGTTTTTGTAAGCACCCCGCGTTAATTGAGGTTAAATTCTGCTAAGGCAGGCAGAAAGTTGCGGTTTTCGTGCGCAGAGCGACTCAGTTTAATCAGGGCAAACCGCTTTAAGGGGCTGAGCGCTGACCATTGAACCAGAGTCAGTTTTGCGCCCACTTCGGCTGCTTTCTGTTGAACACTGGCAGGAATTTGATTGGCGTTTAACCAAGGCGGCTCTGGGTCAATGGGCAGATCGGAAACGGCGGTTTCACTGCGCTGTTGCACAAGCTGCTGTAAAAACTCCCGATAGTGCTGCGTTTCAGCCTCAGTTTGACAGGGCAAGGCGACAATTTGAGCGCGATCGCTTGGTTCAAACTGATGCCAATGCTGCAACTTTAGCTTCACCCCACAAGTATCGAGCTTGTACCGAACCTGCATTGGAATACACCGCAGTGACTCGACAAAATCAGATTCAAAGACAAAAAAATCGCTCATGATTGCAGTCCCTTTTCGTTCATCTCATCTTGGCGTTCAGGTTCTGCCTGGTGCCTTCTTTTATATCTTTTATTTATGGGAGAAGGTTTTCCTGGATAATCTCTCTGACTTGTTTTGCCGTTGCGGGAGCCAACAATACACCATTCCGGTAATGACCACTGGCAAGGATGACATTGGTATAGCCAGTTAGCAGTTCGACAATGGGGGCGGGGCGACCTTCAGGACGAGGACGCAACCCTGACCAATGCTGGATGATTTTGGCGTTTTTCAGGACAGGAACCAGCGCGATCGCTTGATTCATCAACGCTTCTAGCATATCTGCATTGGGCTGTAGAACCGTAAAATGTTGTGTCTCCGCCCCGCCAAACTCTACCGTTGCGCCGATCCAATATTCCCCGTTGCCCAAAGGCACCAGGTTTACATCCTTTCCGGCGATCGTGGGTTGTCGCTCCGGTAATCCCAAAGGTTGCGCCAGCCCAATCTGCACCGCTTGACCCAGTACAGGACGAATGTCTACGGGTTGTTTCAGACTTTCAGTCAGGGACGCTGAGCCTAAACCCGCAGCCATGATCAGCCAGTCTAGAGCGATAGTTTCGGTGGGTGTATCTAGGCGGGAGAGCTTTTTACTATTTTCTTGAATAGGCGGAGAGTCTATTATTACGGGCGTGTTGAAGTGAAAAGTGACTCCGTTTTGTTCGGCGGCAGCAACGAGCGCCAGGGTGAGCGCGGTTGGATCAACCTGACGATCGCCGGGGGAATAAACGGCACCAATCACCGGTTCTAAACTGAGATGAGGATAGTTTGCTGCCAGATAGGCGCGATCGCAGATTTCTAAGTTTAATCCTTGAGTGCGGCGAATCTCTGCCAGCGATCGCCAGCGATCTAGATCATCTCCAGCAAAACAAAGCCGCAAAATTCCCTGACGATTGTAAGGAATCTTGCGGTTTGTTAGGGATTCTAGCTGCGGAATCCATTGGTCATAGGTTTGAATGCCCAACAGCCGCTTTTGCAGAGTGATACCCTTGGGTTTTTGGCTAATGACTGCCATGAGAACCCCAAGCGCTGATCCGGTAGCTGCTTGGGCAGGCGCTTGGCGATCGAACACCCTGATTTCTAACTGAGGACTCTGGCTCAATTCGTAGGCGATCGCCGCACCCACAATTCCACATCCAACAATGACAACTTTCAAAACTCAAAACTCAAAACTCTTCTATCCCGGCTCAGTTTCAAAGCCCTCTGATGGCGCTGGCTCAACCCCTGGAGATTCTGTCATCTCCGGCTCAACATCCGGTTGCGTGGGCGCTAACAACGCTTTCAAAAAGCTAGTTTCAGGTGCGGCAACTGGCTCAGGCGGTTTTGGTTTAGGACGGGCGGCTTCGGGCACCAGTGCCAAAAACGCATCAAAATCTTTCACAACTGCACTATATTCACGCTGGGCAGCAGCAGCATTTGAATTTTGCGCGGCAAGATCAAGTGCGGTTAAATCGTTGAAAACTTCCTTAGCCAGCGTTCGAGCGGCGGGTTGAGCATCGGGCAGTAGATTCCGGGAAACGTTCTGCATTTTGACCCGCAACTCTCCCAAAGGACCATGAATCAAATTTCGGGCAAACGTCCAATCGCGCTGTTGAATCAGCAATCCTAACTCAGGCAGGCGATCGCGCATTGCCTGCAACTCTGTCGCGTATCCTTGAATTTGCTCTATTTGCTCAGGCACATAAGTTAGAGGCTTTTTAACTTTGGCAGCCTCAACCCGACCCACTCCCATCACCAACACCATCAACAAAGCCAGCGCGGCTGACACAATCGAGCGAATCTTCACCATGACTTGTTCCCCAACCTTGCCGAATGAATGACCTGCCTGTTTAGCCGATTTATAGAATCAAAGCAAGCGATACCCATGATCAATGACCGCTGAAAGACTCTACGTCAAGAAGTGTATATCAAAACCGCTGCCCCTGCCTTAGCTCTCTTCCCGCTAGACTTGTGATAGACTCCACGGGTCTTCGGTTTATTGCTGAGGTTAGATATGGTGAAGGTGGTTGGTCGTCGGTCGTTGGGTCGTCAGTCGGTCTATGACATTGGGGTCGAGCGCGACCATAATTTTGTACTAGCCAACGGATTAGTAGCATCCAATTGTTTTAATAAATCCCACTCAACGGCGTATGGCTATGTCACCTATCAAACTGCTTACCTGAAGGCAAATTATCCCGTTGAATATATGGCGGCGCTGTTGACGGCAAACAGTGGCGATCAAGATAAAGCCCAAAAGTATATTGCAACCTGTTTTGCGATGGGTATTCAAGTGCAGCAGCCGGATGTGAATCTCTCTGGGGTTGATTTTACGCCGACCGGAGATGCCATCTTATTTGGCTTAGGCGGGGTTCGCAATGTGGGGTTGGGGGCGATCGAAAGTTTGTTGGCATCGCGGGAAGCAGAGGGATTGTTTAAATCACTGCCTGATCTGTGCGATCGCTTAGACTCGCGTGCCGTCAACCGCAGAGCCTTGGAAGCGCTAATTCACTGCGGTGCCCTCGATCAGCTAGACCCCGACCAAAACCGCAATCAGTTGATTCATGACCTAGACCTAATTTTGGACTGGGCACAGGCGCGATCTCGCGATCGCGCCAGCGGACAAGGCAACCTGTTTGATATGCTGGGCAGCACATCAGCCCCAGTCAACGTCTTTGAATCGGCTCCCAAAGCTAATCCCGTTCCCGATTTTGCTCAACAAGAACGGCTGCGATTAGAAAAAGAGATCATTGGCTTCTACATTTCCGATCATCCGCTGAAGCCGCTACAAGCGTCTGCCCGAATGTTGGCACCGATTAACCTGAGCGATTTGCAAGACTACGCCGAAGGTTCCTCAGTCAGCGCGATCGTCATGTTGACGAGTCTGAAGCCAGTGACGACCAAAAAGGGCGATCGCATGGCGATCCTCACGCTCGAAGACCTGACGGGGAACACCGAGTCCGTTGTTTTTCCCAAGTCCTACGAGCGCATTAGCGAAAAACTGATTGTGGATGCGCGGTTAATGGTGTGGGGCAAAATCGATCGCCGGGACGATCAGGCGCAATTTATCGTAGAAGACGTGGAAGCCATCGAAGCGGTTCGCATGGTGATGGTGGAGCTAGAGCCAAAAGTTGCCAGTGATATTGAACAACAGCATCGCCTCCGCACGGTGTTATTGCAGCATCGCGGTGAAGACGATCGCGGAAAGGTGCCTGTGGTGGCGATCGTCAGTGCCCAAGATAAACGCCATTTTGTCCGATTTGGTCCTCAGTTTCGCGTCCATGACCATCAAGCTGCCGTCAACGCCCTCCTGAAAGCCGGGTTTCAAGCTCGTATTTCTTCGCTTACCGCTGCTGTTTAAGCGATTCTCAATCTGCCAATACTCTGGGATCAGGTGAGAAAATTGGGCAGCATTGCCTGAACGAGAATTATCCCCACTGAGATCGCGGGTTAAGGCAAAAATCTAGATACAATAAAATGCTGCCAGTAGAGGGGAATTCATGTCCACGTCTCCGTCGTTTGATGCCTCTGAATCACTCCGCATGAGTCTCAATCAATTGCTTGATGAACTTCCGCAGACTAAACACGGGGAACTGATTCAGTTGGCGTTAACAACCCTGGTACGAATGACCGAGGGTGAAATCGATCGCCTAGACTGGAAAATTTTTAATGCCTCCCTGCAAGACATGGAGCGGGCATTCAAGGTGCTCTATCCCTATCGTCACGTTCGCAAAATATCTATCTTTGGCTCTGCCCGCATTCCATCTGACACGCCAGAATATCAAATGGCAGCAGATTTTGCCCGTCGTGTTGCCGACCTGGGATTTATGGTGATTACGGGCGCAGGACCTGGAATCATGCAGGCTGGCAACGAAGGAGCCGGACGAGACAAATCGATTGGGCTAGGGATTCAGCTTCCCTTTGAGAAAGGGTCAAATCCTTTCATTGAGGGCGATCCTAAGCTCGTCCCCTTTAAATACTTTTTTACCCGAAAACTGTTCTTCCTCAGAGAAAGTGATGCCCTTGCCCTGTTCCCCGGTGGCTTTGGCACCCTAGATGAAGCATTTGAATGCCTTACCCTCTGTCAAACGGGTAAATCACTGCCCATGCCCCTGGTATTGATCGATCGCCCCGGTGGCGATTACTGGCACGACTGGCTAGAGTACGTGCAAAAACAACTGCTCAAGCGGGGCTTAGTCAGTGCTGCTGATTTCAGCCTATTCACCATTACCGATCAACTAGAGGAAGCGTGTAATATCATTACCCGCTTTTACAGCGCCTTCCATTCCTGTCGCTATGTGGGCAATCGCCTAGTCATGCGCCTCAACATCGAAATTTCTGATGAAGCGGTAGACCACCTTAACCATCGCTTCAGCGATATTTTGGTGAAAGGAGCGATCGAAAAAAGCCATGCCCTTCCTCAAGAAGCTCAGGATATGTCGATTGGCAAATCTCGCCTGCTGCTGCACTTCAACCAGCGTGACCTAGGACGACTCTATCAAATGATTAATGAGATTAATCGCCTTGGGATAGAACCTTCTGATGATAGTCTCCGTCCAGAACAGAAATAAGTAGGTGACAGGTAACAGGGGTTGAGAACTAGGTTAAGTATCTGCTTAATGCTTGGTTCTCAACTTCCTCTCCCTAACCCCTGATTCTTGTCTCGCCACAGACCTAAGATACCCGCTAGAATAGGCAGAGGTTTACTACGGCGTTGGTGACTACCAATAATGTTTTATGATCTATGCCTTCTGAATACGGGAACTATGAGGTCTGGCGGCAGTAGACCGGGCATGTCACTAGAAATAGCCATGTAATCCCGGAAACTTAAAGCACAGGCGATTGGTACCCACCTGGTCTAGCACCAGGTCAAAAACTGAGGTAAGACGGCGTTGCGGTAAGCTCATTAGCTTTTTAATTCCTCTATTCAGGTCGAATAGAGGAATTTTTGATTTTAGCTATTTTTATGGAGCTATGAATTTAAGGAAAGAGCAGGACATAAGCCGGGTTCTGTTCACCTAAAAAGGGGACGGTTATCTATCTAAGACGTTTGTTGCCAAACGCCTCTAGCGGACTCGCAAAGATGCATTGCATCCCTGCCGAAGCGGGAAAAAGACCAACCCTAGCTCCTACAGCCTTGCATCCAACCGGGGTTTACCTAGCCAGCACTTCTCAATGCTGCTGGTGCGCTCTTACCACACCCTTGCACCCTTACCTGTGAGGAGGTGAGAGTTATGAGGTGAGAGGCGGGAGGGTTCTCCTCTAGCCCCTAGCCCCTAGGCTCTAGCCTTTACTCCATCGGCGGTATGTTTCTGTGGCACTATCCTCACGATCGCTCGCACTGGGCGTTACCCAGCAAGTTTGGTCTTTCGGAAGCCCGGACTTTCCTCGAATTGCGTCGCAACTCGCAACCATCTCGCCTACTCTTTCCAAAACTAGTGTAGTTGAAGGGGAGAGGGAAGAGGGAATAGGCTGAAATTATCTTGGGTTCCAGGGTAATCCGGCGTACCAGGGCAATTTTTTCAAAATGAATTTGCAGCGTAGTTGGATGCGATCGCCCTCGGCACTGTAGGTCGAGCCAATCAGGCGTAGCGCTAGATCTAGGCTAAACTCCAATGGGTCTATGCCTTTGATAAATCGAGCATATTTTTTCTTGGGGGGATCATCTTTACTTTTTTTTAGCGCTTCAAAGTCTAACAGCGGTTTGCTCACTTCCATTTCCAGCGCCACGGCAGCATCCTTGTCCTTCGGCTCTTTTCGCTTCAAAACATCTTCTGCTGTAATGATTTCTTTTAAGGTTGCACCGGACGCAACCGTACTAAAGACTTGATTTTGAAACAAATCTAAGGTGGTGCCAGGAACAAGACGGGTGACGCGACGCGATCGCCCTTGTAAATCAGTTGTGGCGCAATAATCCCAATCGATGTAAATAGAATGGGTCTGCGATTTATTGGTCAGCTTGACTCCAAACTGTTTGAGCTTGTCATCTTTGCCAAACTCATAGCGCTTCTCAAAATCAAAGCCAACGCCCACTATATCCTGAAGATTTTGATCCGCTAATTGCTGCTTCAGGGTGACCTCATCCAAAGACACGGTATATTCATCATTGAAACTACTGGCAATCTTGGAGAGTGCCAAAGTGGTTAAAACTAGGTAAACTGCCAAAAGGATGGGGTCTCCGGGTCTCATCGAGGATTACCCACCCCGATCGCTTTTTTGTCAGAACTACTAGGCGGCTTCACGGCTGACATATCTTCAAACCAGCCCCGTCGCCAAAACAGAGCCACCATTGCGATCGCAGTTGCCAGCATCACCGCCACACAGATAGGATAGCCCCAATAGGCATTCAACTCTGGCATATTCCATGGCGACTTTTCAGGATTAAAATTCATGCCATAGACTCCCGCAATAAAGGTCAGCGGAATAAAGATAGAAGATGTAACCGTCAACACTTTCATGACTTCGTTCATTTTATTGCTGACGGACGATAAATAAATATCCATCAAGCTAGAAGCCAGTTCTCGATAGGTTTCTACCATATCCAACACTTGGATCGTGTGGTCATAGCAGTCGCGCAAATAAACGCGCACATCATTACTAATTAAGTCACTACCATCTCGAATCAAGGCATTAATGGCATCGCGCTGTGGCCAAATTGCCCGCCGCAAGGTGAGTAGGTCACGTTTGAGATCATGAATTTTTTGTAGGGTTTGGCGATTAGGATTCGCCACGACCTCATCTTCTAATTCTTCTAGCTGTTCCCCATAAATTTCTAGCACTGGGAAGAATCCATCAATAATGGAATCGAGCAGGGCGTAGGTCAGATAATCAGCACCATTACAGCGAATTGCGCCTTTGCTCGTGCGAATGCGCTCTCGGATTGGACCAAAGCTATCGTAACAGGGTTCTTCTTGAACCGTGAGCAGGTAGTGTCTGCCCAGGATAAAACTGACCTGTTCACTTTCAAACGTTTCTTCGTCATCCCGCAGGGTGACCATCCGAGCAATGATTAATAGTTGCTCTGGATGTTCTTCCACTTTGGGGCGCTGAGGGACGTTGACCACGTCTTCTAACACCAGTGGATGCAAATTAAAGACTTGCCCCAATCGCTGCATGATATCTTCGTTGCCAAATCCTTTTACATCGACCCATGAGATTGATTCGGTATCAAGGTAGGGGATAATCTCTTCGGGTGTATCTAGTTGAGAGCGAGTAGCGTCCTCTTTACAGTAATCAATGAGCACAATGACGGGTGGCGGCGCTTTGGGGTCAATGTCAAGTGTGCCTGGACTCTCGCCAGGGGTGTGATAGTGATAGTCGATATAAGAGTTGTCGTCTTCAAGGTCGGGGGAAGCTGTTTGCATCAGGGGGGGGCGCAAGCGATGGTCTACCATGCCAGGAAACCTCTAACAATTTTTCAATCACAATTTTTCAAGAAGAACGATCGCACAGCGTGGTTGATCGTCAGTGTACTGTTGCTCAGGTGCCAGGAACTATTGCGATCGCAACAACTCCTTACCATTCTGTACCGCAACCAGGTTTACTTTGAGTGGACCGGCGGTAAAGATGGTGTCCTGCGCGATCGTCCGTAGCTCTATCGTTTCGTTATACTGTTGCAGCTTTTCGATAAATGTGAGCAAATCTTGGACTCTGCCATCGCCAATTTGCACAGTATCAGTCAAAATTCCCAACCGACGCGCCCGGAATCCTGCCGCAGTCACTAAAAGATTAATGCGCTGCTGAATTTGAACCTCACTGAGGGTCGCCGGATTAAGCGACGTGGCAGCAATCAAATCACCCTCTCGAAAAACAACCTGGTTGGGAGCGGCTTCTGCAAAAACTTGAACTAAGTTTTCTCCGGTTAAATAGTTAGCCGCCGCCGAGATCCGCACCACATAATCTTGTCCATTGCTCACTTGCTTGATTAGTTGATCTACTTCAGCTTTGGTAATCTGAATAATTTGCCCCTCTGGCTTCGTGCCGGGTCGCACCAACTGAGTGGCAGATCGATTGGCTTCCTGTAAAAGCTGATCGATCGCCGCTTGAGTGGATCGGGGGTCAAGAATCCGAACTACCGCCGAAGACAGTACTTGCCCTCGCTGGACTGCCACATTACCCCGGCGCAATCCTTCCGCTTCTCGTTCTAGCTTGCCAATTTCTTGTGCCAAAAAATCTTGCTGGGCTTCTAGCTGTTTCAGTCGCCCTTCGCGCTCGCTGATCACCGCATTTTTGGCTTTAATTTCCTCTTCCGCCACTGCCGACACTCGCCCCCGCTCGGCTTGCAGTTGGCTAATATTGGCGCGAAATTGCAATACTTGCTCAGAGATGGCAGCGAGTTGGCTCCGGTTTTGTTCGAGGGTGCGTTGGACGGCAGCGCGATCGCTCATCGCGCGATCGCGTTCGGCGATCGCGCTTTTTAAGGTGCCGCCAATGGTTTGGATCTGTTTTTGAGTACTGGTCAGTTGCTTTTGGGCAGCAATTTTTTGGGCTTTAACTCGGTTTAATTCCGCTTCAGTGCGTTTCTTTTCAGCTTGAGCGGTTTCTAGCTGACCTTTGGCACCGTTAAGGTCAGCGCGTGCCCATCTTAGCTTGCGCTGAAGCGCCCCCAACTCAAAAACTCCAGTGCGAAGGGGACCGCTGGTGGCAAATAAAATTCCCAAGGTAGAGGCGGCAACCGCGATCCCGGTCAAAATGGTGATCAAGGTCGCTGTGCGGCGCGGGCGCAGGTTGAACAAGCTGAGGCGAGCTTTACCGACCTTTGTGCCGATGCGATCGCCCACCGTGGCAATCACGCCACCAATCACCAAAATTGCAAATATTAGGATCAGCCCCGTAGACATCGCTGCTCCAAACCAAAACTCCCTAACCTTTGCAATGCAAATAGGGGCAAACTCATCTATAGCCTACCCCATGAATCTTTAATGATGACTGCCGCGAACTCGCCAATTCGTGAGTGCAAAACTCTTACTGTAACTAAATGCCCATTGTGACTAAATGCCCAGCCTTAGCCCATCAGGTAAACTGCTGACTTAAGGTTACAGGATTATGTACGGTGATTTTCTTCTTATGAATCGAAATCATATTATCTTGTCGCAGGTCGCCTAGAAGACGGGTAACAGTCACGCGGGTCGAGCCAATCGCTTCCGCGATCGCCTGATGAGAGAGCTTCAGATCGATCGTAATTCCTTCTTGACTGGGCGTGCCAAAATCTCGGCAAAGAATCAACAAAAAGCTGACCAATCGAGACCCCATATCTCGATGAGCCAAGGTTTCAATCATCATTTCGGTCTGCAAAATCCGCGACGACAATCCTTGCAGTAAAACCATTGACAGATCAGGATTATCCTTTAAAGCCTTCTCGACCTGTTCGATGGGCACCGAAAGCAATTCCACAGGTGTAAATGCCACCGCATGATAAAAGCGATCGGAACGATTCCCTGTTATCAACGACAACACCCCAAACACACTATTTTCTCGCAATAGTGCAACGGTGATTTCTTCCCCGGCTTCGTATACCCTGGAAAGCTTCACGGCTCCCTTAACCAGAAAGTAGACGCGCTCAGCCGGATCGCCTGGAAAGAAAATCGTTTTGCCCCGTTCAAACGATTCAACAACGGGTGGAAACATCCCGCTTCCCATCTGACGAAATACCGATGCCAGTGGTCTATCTTGCGTCACAACCATATTCCCCTGCTCGGAGTCCTTACTACGTGCCAACTCGTTGAATGAAACATGCCGAATATCTAGCATTCAACTCTGTAACTTAGAACACTTAAACGTACTCCCGAAGGGTTTTTTGTACTCTCTGTTACAAAGTGTAGCGATCGCAGCCCCTATTCAAAAGGCTGAAATCATTGATCTACCGCTTTCTTAAACACTCCCAAAGGTCTAGAAAGTATCAGTATCTTAACCGTAGCTCAGCCAATTGCACGAAATTCATTGCGAGAATAATGACTGAGACCCGTTAAAACTGCTTTTCGCCGCCAACTTTATACCAATTTGAAATTGAAACGCGACAGATCATCTGCTGGAAGTAGCAATGTTTTTTTGTCTTGCAACTCAAAACTCAAAACTCAAAACTCAAAACGGTATTAGAACCCTTGAACTCATTAAGATTGCTATCTTTATACCCCATATTTCAGTATCCTCATAGGTGCCCTCAACCTATTGATCTTGATCGCCATGCTGGATTTGACTGGAAAAAACGCCCTTGTGACCGGAATCGCCAATAACCGCTCGATCGCGTGGGGCATTGCCCAACAGCTTCACAAAGCCGGAGCGAACATCGGTATTTCCTATTTGCCCGATGAAAAAGGAAAAATGGAAAAAAAGGTGGCTGAATTGGTAGAGCCACTCAACCCCAGCGTGTTTGTTCCACTCAACGTTCAAGACGATGCTCAAATTCAGTCCGCCTTTGAAACCGTAGGCGAAAAGTGGGGCAGAATCGACATCTTGATTCATTGTCTGGCGTTTGCCAACCGAGATGACTTAACTGGCGGCTTTGTGGAAACTTCTCGCGCCGGGTTCGCCACCGCCCTAGATATCAGCACCTATTCCCTAGTGAAGCTCTGTGGTGCGGCAAAACCATTGATGACCCAAGGCGGCAGCATTGTCACGCTCACCTATTTGGGCGGGGTGCGCGTGATCCCCAACTACAACGTAATGGGCATTGCCAAAGCAGGTTTAGAAATGAGCGTCCGATATTTGGCGGCAGAACTGGGTCCTCAAAATATTCGAGTGAATGGCATTTCTGCGGGACCCATTCGCACCCTGGCATCCTCTGCCGTGGGCGGCATTTTAGATATGATTCATCATGTGGAAGCGGTGGCACCTTTACGCCGCACCGTCACGCAACTAGAAGTAGGAAACACCGCCGCCTTTTTGTGCAGCGATCTATCGAGCGGCATGACGGGGCAAATTCTCTATGTGGATGCGGGCTACGAAATTTTGGGGATGGCGTAGGCAGGATAAATCAGCGGAAATAAGGGGCGATTCCCATAGGGATTCCTGTGGAAAGCTTCGCTAACGTTTTATGAATCGCCCCC
>JBGTAZ010000359.1:0-14486 GCA_041749615.1 Leptolyngbyaceae cyanobacterium
TCAATAAACTGGCGACGACAATCGACACAGATATGATTTTGTTTACCTCGCATCTTCCCGTTCTTACGGATATGGTTAGAACCGCACTCAGGACATTGCATCAGATTTCACCTCAATTCATAGTCCTATTATGCAACGCCAAAAAATCCACTTGGGGGCGGCGAAAATTGGCTGATTGAACTAGACGCGGATCAACTGCACTATCTTCTGTTATGAGATCGAAGTATCATCATTGACAAATAGCTGGAAAATTCATTTGACGACAAAATACTTTGGTTCCCAACAACTGTTGTGGGCAGGGTGTTTATGTCAAAAACTTGACCTTATTTTTGTAGCTAACAACTGCATTCAGTGGCGACGAATGGACTTGACTTTAGTACAGGTATTACTTGCAGTCCAGTGCAACACACTGGTTAGACCTCTACCGATATCATGCCTTATGCGGAGATATTGTGGATGTTTTCCCTAGGACGGAATACCTTTCCTATTTGGATTTGTGAACCATCTTTTAATGTCCTCGCAAAAAAGCCAAACGTCATCATCTGATGGTGTCAAGTAATCTTGTGAATCAGGGTCTTCTCCCATTTTCCCAAAGATGTTAATTAACCAATTTGGTCCATGTCCAGCCGCATCAAGAGAGGGAAGCCATGATTCCAATTCGCCTTTGCGTACAACAAACAGACCGTACTCAGCAAGTTTATCGAACAAATTATTTGCTGCTTCTTTATCACTACCTACAAGGATATCGACCCCTCCGTTTCGTTTCATATCCTGTCCTGTTTCTTCAATTTTTTGTTTGACAGCATTTCGTAATCCACCAAGTGACTGATGTTCAAGCTCTGGAACAAAGCCACCTTTGAGAAAGTTTGTCCAATCTTTACCACCATCTTTCAAAATGTCTACATCAACAATGCCAACTGCCGGAATTCCGAGTTCCCTCAATGGCTTAATAATGATTTGGACAGTTTGTTTATTTTGTGCGTTTAGAAATAAGCAATTAGGAATTCCTGATTCTGGTTTGTGACGAAGCAATCGCTCGTTAATTTCTTGGTAAAAAGCGCGATCTGCATCAGATTCCGTAACAATTACAAATTCGTAAAATAATCCTCCAAGTACACCCGTCGATCTCAATAAGGGATTTCGCATTAGGCGTAGTATATCTGCATTAGACAAAATCCTAGCTGTAGCGACTTCACTACGATACGTCAGCCTAACAATATTGACTGGCGCGCCCGATTGTATACATCCCATTACAAAGTTAGGACTATGCGTTGATACGAAGAGTCTTTTTTCTGAACCCAAGCTAGAGAAAGCAATCTCTTTTCCTAGTTTAAAGGACAAGGAAGGATGTAAAAATGCTTCAGGCTCATCAATTAGAATAATGGCTGGATCACCAGCAATAATTTCTGTAATAATTCCAGTGAAAGCTTTTACTCCATCACTAGCTTGCTCAACTGGAAATGCTTGCGCGTGAAATTTTACTGCTTCATCGTGAATTCCACGTTCCTCCATATCCGTTGTAGGTGGATCCGAGGAAAGACGAAGTCTAAGCTGTCCGAGAGAAGTTGGATCTATTACAAAATATGTACCAAAAGCATCGTGAAGAATGCGCCTGACTTCTTTTCGCTTAACATCATCGCGGAATAATACTTGGAAACTACTATGAGGTGGTTGCTGAAGATCTCCGGCGCTTTGATGTCCTATTAAATTCATTCGACTCTTACCATCTAAAATTAGAGTATTAGATGCGAGATACCACTGACAAAATTGTCGAGGTTGGCTGTTTGTAATCTGGAATGCGCTTAAAAGGTTCTGCCTATTGACTTGATTACGTACCCCTCTTTTTCCAACAATTATGTGATCTGGCAGAAGTCCTTCATTAGGATTTGGCTGAAGAGTAACCTTTCTAATCTTCTCTTCGGCTATTTCAGTTGTAAATGTATCAAATTCAATGCTGTCTAGTATTACGTCCGTTGTATTCCGCTGTCCAGTGGAGCAATAGTAATTAATTTCAGCCAAGGCTTTACTTTTTCCAGAATTGTTGGGACCTACGAACACAGTTACAGGTGTTGTAGCTATTTCTTCTGAAACTGAACTGAAACCTCTGCCAAATTTCAATTTGATAGTCTTTATCATGTTTTAGAAATTATGTAGCATAGATCATTTGGTTAATCATGTAGATGCACAGAAGCTTTCTGTGTAATAGGCAGAAGCAGATTTTAGGCAGAAAGATTCTGTGTATTTTATTTAGTTTGGTGCTAGCGATCGCCCTTTCCATTGCCCAGACCTCATCGTCTTACTCAACGCTTGAAAAGCTCTGAGACTAAGGATAAGCCGGAGAGAGGGCTGCATCGGTTTGGCTAGCACTGGCACCGGAATAGACTAAACCGCGTTGCATATCCAGCGTGATGATCTCGCCTTCTCGAATGGCGGAGGTGGCATCTTTCACGCCGACGATTACCGGAATTCCCAGCCTTAACCCGATGACAGCAGCATGGCTGGTTAAGCTGCCATCTTCCGTAATAATTCCAGAGGCTTTCCGCACCGCTTCCATCAAATCAGCACTTGTGCCAGAAGCAACCAAAATCTCCCCGTGATTAAAGGTGCTTGCCTCAAAGCCATTATGCAAAATTCTGGCGCGACCACTGACGGAGCCACCCTGCCCAATGCCAATCCCTTTACCGCGCACCGCTGTAACGATTTCGACCTTGACTAAATCTGTGGAGCCTGACACGCCCTGGAGCGTCCCTGCTGTCATCACCACCAGATCGCCTTCCTGTAGCAGGTGATTTTCTTGGGCAACGCTGACGGCTGCCTGAAAAGTTTGACCCGTAGAGGGAAGATCTAATACCAGCAGGGGTTTTACGCCCCAAACGAGTTGCAGTTGCCGCGCCACATCTACATGAGGCGTAACCGCTAGAATTGGCTTATGGGGACGAAACTTTGAAACATTCCGAGCGGTTGCACCACTTTTAGTCAGGGTCATGATGGCAGCGGCATCCAGTTGTCCGGCGATCCGGGCGACGGCTTGGCTGATCGCATTGGGGATCGATCTCCCGCTGTCGGTCATCTGGCGAATGGGTGGCTCTTGCTCAATCCTTAGGGCAATCTGCGCCATGGTTTTCACCGCTTCGATCGGATATTTGCCCACAGCCGTTTCGTTCGACAGCATAATTGCATCGGTGCCATCCAAAATCGCGTTTGCCACATCCGAGACTTCGGCGCGAGTTGGACGAGGACTGTGCACCATGCTATCGAGCATTTGGGTTGCGGTAATCACGGGGATGCCGCGCCGATTGGCAGTGGCAATCAGGCGCTTTTGCAAAATGGGCACATCTTCAGCAGGCAGTTCCACACCGAGGTCACCCCGCGCCACCATCACGCCATCGCTAATGGAAAGGATTGATTCCATTTCCTCGATCGCTTCGTGCTTCTCAATCTTGACAATCACTGGCACCTGCTTTCCAGCCGCAGAGATTAATTCTTTAATTTCCAGCACATCTTGCGGATTGCGGACAAAGCTGAGCGCAACCCAATCAACGCCTTGGTCTAGCCCAAAGGTAAGGTCTTTGCGGTCTTTGTCAGTGATCGCCTTGATGGACAAATATACACCGGGAAAGTTTACGCCTTTATTATTGGAAAGTACGCCCCCCACTACCACTTGGCAATGCAGTTCTCCCGCCGATCGCTTCACTTCTTCCACGCGCATTTCCACCCTGCCGTCATCTAGCAAAATGGTGGCACCTACGGGCACTTCCTCGGCAAGCAAATCATAGGTAACACAATTCATGGTTTGGTTACCCGTCATTAAGTTGCTGGTGAGGACGTAGCGATCGCCCGTTTTCAAGACGATGGAACCATCTTCAAAGCGCCCCAGCCGAATTTTTGGACCTTGCAAATCTTGCAAAATTCCCACGGGCTGATTCAACTCGAAGGAGAGTTGCCGAATCAGCCGGATACTACGCTGATGGTCATCGTGGGTGCCATGGGAGAAATTGAGTCGGAGAGTGGTTGCACCAGCCTCAATCAGCGATCGCAGCACATCAGGGCTACTTGTCGCGGGACCAATCGTTGCAACAATCTTCGTTCGGCGCTGGGATGCTTGCAATTGCATGGATGACTAGTAAGGGTAAAGATTACTTGAAACTCAAACATTTCTAGATTGGGACACTGGGTTGCACCCGCCCTAGGCTTTCTACTCTATTCCGTATTTTTTCCGAGTTCCGGTTTTTTTAGCGATATAGACTCTACGAAAGAGTTTAAGGGAGACATAACGCTGAGATGACGATATGAAAACAGGATTAGCGAACAGGAGAACACCGGAATCTGAAAGATTTCATTCAGGAATGGAGAAACAGCGAAACGCTTTGTGAAAGAGAGTTTTAGAGTCAGCAAAGGGATAGTATCACGTTATTGGCATATTATTGGGGTAATTCAATCTGCCATTCTTGCAGCGCGATCGCGATCCCGTGGCGCAACTCAGGCGAAATATCTTGGCTTGCCTGTAATGCGGCTAGCTGTTGATGGGTTTGGTGCGGCGCAATCTGCTTCAGCGCCGCGATCGCGTGTAGCCGAACTCCCGCATCCTCACTTGCCAAAAGCTGAATCACTGGCTCAATGGCGGACCAGTGCTGGAGGTGCCCCAATGCCAGGGCGATCGCTTGCAGAATTAGGGGATCTTGAGAAAACGTTGTTAAAGAGTGAGTCAATCCTTCAACCACAGCACCTTTCAAACTGGGATCACTCCACCGTCCCAGCGCGATCACAATTTCTTGATACACCGGAGCCGCTTGACGACTCGGATTATTTAGCAGATTTTGCAGCGTGTTGAATGCACTGGGGGTGCCAATCCGTGCCAGCGCTCGAACGATCTCGACTTGCAGAGTTTCCGGCGTATTGGCGGCAGCGATCGCCCGACTGAGGGCATCCACCGCCGCATCTGTCCCTGCATCCTTACCGAGTCGTCCAAGGGCGATCGCGGCTTGCTGGCAAACGCCAATATTCAAATCCCACAGGAGATCGACAAAATGCCTCACCAGACCCAGAGCCTCGGTCAAATCGGGGCGGACGGCTAAGGCTGCGATCGCGGCGCGGCGCACAGACGCAGCCGGATCGGTTAAGGCTTGGATCAAAATCGGCGGCACCTGGGCATCGTGAAAGCTGCCGACTGCCTCAATCGCCATTGCCCGAATGATGGCATCGTCATCTTGTACCACCGTCAACAAAGGAGCGATCGTGGAGGAATGGCGAATTTGCGTTAAGGCTTTGACGGCAAGTAAGCGGGTTTCGGAGGCGATCAACAAATCGGCTAAGGCAGCGATCGCGCGGGTGCCAAAAGTTGCTAATGCCCCAGATGCCATGTCGCGCAGGTCATCCTCGTCAGAATGCAACAATTCTACCAATGCCTGAATTGCGGCAGGATGATTGGCATTGCCTAAAAGACGCACGGCGAACCAACGAGTCTCTGGCTCCTCGTCTTCATCTTTCACCAGCGCAATCAACGGTAAAATTGCCGCCTCGCCAAAGCCAGGAAATACTTTGGCAATGTCCCAGCACTCTTGAAAGTCCCCCGATTTGAGGACCGCGATCGCTAGACTTACCAGCACCGCCATTTCGTCTATGGATAATTGAGTCCAGTCGCCTGCCTGGTAGCGCTGCTGGAGATTTTGAGCCACGGCAGACCAGTCACCCTGTTGGGCAACCTCTTGTAGCTGAATGACCCAACTCACCATGGCAGTGACCTGATTACTTCCCTAAAAAGCTAAAGGCGCGAAACTTGTGTGCTTCTATTTCAATTCGTTTTGCAAGGCGATCGCAGACTAAATGACACAGTTCAAAAATCAGTTCATCTTCCACCTTGTAATACGCCAGCGTGCCTTCGCTGCGTCGGCTTAAGATGCCTGCTTGAACCATGACCTTCAAATGCTTGGAAACATTTGCCTGACTGGTATCCATTGCTTCAACCAAGTCCTGCACGCATCTTTCACCATCTCGAAGCAAGTTCAATATTCTGAGACGGGTTGGTTCACCCAACACACTAAAGTAAGCAGCCAGTTGTTGAACAACTTCTGGCGGAACCGGCTGGGAAGAGTTCATGGGCAATTATGAAACGACGTGAGGAGTGTTGATCCCCAGATTTTAACGAGTCACCCGGAACACCGCAAGGGCGGAGAATAACCTTAACTAAACTTTATTAGAACTTTACGGGTATCCCTTTATCCCAGAGGCGCTGATTTGTCACGGAGTCACCCGCATCAAGGGCTGGTTATATTCCACTGGTTCCCCATTCTGAACCAATATTTCAATAATTTCTCCTGCCACCTCTGCCTCAATTTCATTCATCAGCTTCATGGCTTCGATAATGCACACGGTTTGCCCAGACCGAATGCGATCGCCCGGTTCAACAAAGGGCAGTTCATCCGGCGCAGGAGACCGATAGAACGTTCCGACCATGGGAGACAAAATTTCGAGATAGCGGCGATCGCTATTCGGCGGTAGAGTCACTGAAATTGAGGGCGACGGCGCAACATCTGAAGATTTAGCATCCCCTCCTGACGGTGCTGATTGCGGAGATGAGAACACTGGATCTGGTGTACCCATTCGGGTAGCCCCTGCCAAAAGTTGTTCGTCTCCGCGCAACCCTCGGCGGATAACCAACTCAAAATCGGAGCTTTTTAGCGTTAATTCTGCAATATCCGTCTGGTTAATCGCGGCTAGCAGTTCACGGAGTTCATTCAAATTCAGCGACACAGTGCGTGCAAACCTCTTCGATAGGGGCTAGAAATGATAGGGCTAAAATGGGCTAGAAGCTTTAACTCACCTTACTCTCGACCCAAATAACTATCCGTGCGAGTGTCAATCTTGATTCTCTCGCCCGTCGTGATAAACAGAGGCACCATGACTTGGGCACCTGTTTCCACAATGGCAGGCTTGTTTCCACCCGTGGCAGTGTCTCCCTTAAAACCCGGATCGGTTTGGGTAACTTCTAGCACTATAGAATTGGGCAGTTCCACTTCCATAATTTTCTCACCCCAGCGAACTACGTTCACCTCCATCCCTTCTTTCAGATACTTAACGCGATCGCCAATTTGGGCAACACTTAATTGGGTTTCCTCATAGCTTTCCATATCCATAAAGACGAAGTTATCTCCTTCCTTATAGGTATATTGCATCGTCGCCTTATCCAAATTGGCTTGAGGCAGCGTTTCACCCGCTCGAAACGTTTTCTCAACGACACTGCCTGTCTGCACGTTCTTCAGCTTAGTCCGAACAAAAGCGGCTCCCTTTCCTGGCTTGACATGGAGAAACTCCACCACTCGCCAGACATTACCGTCCAGTTCAATACTCACGCCCGGTCGAAAATCATTACTGGAAATCATTGGTCTAGAGCTTTAGCAAATAATGATTGGCAATTCATTTTACCGCTCAGATGAGCGTAATCAATCAATCCACCACAAGGAACCTCAGCAAAACCAATTTATCCCTGCGATCGCTCGGCACCTGTCAGCGTTTTCAGTGTCGCCCTATGGCAAGATAAGAAGTTGATGCGGCTAGTCTAAGCGCTCAACCCTTGTGCCAATTTAGCGAGCAGTAGACATGCAATACCCTAGAATCAATCTCCTTAAACACTGGAAACACTGGTTAAAAATGGGGCTGAACCTGCTCCTGCTAGTGACCTTTGCGATCGGGCTAAGCGCTGCGAAGCCGATTCAAATTAGTCGCCTACCGGCGGGTAACGCAATCACTGACGGCAACGCCCTGTTACGCTACGCCTTGCCGATCGACAATACCCCAATCCGAGATCTGCAAGACAGCTTAGAAGACATTACTGGAAAGCTGCGGGCACAGAGTCGTTGGGGCGCAATTACGGGCGATATTAGCCGCGCTACACGGATTGCCACTGATAAACAAACGGCGATTTTGGCAAGTATTTCTAGCGAAAAGCAGTCCACCGCGATCGCCTTGCTCGATCAGATCAAGACAGCGTTGCCCGATTTGCAAGCCGCTAACAACGCAAAAGATCGAGTGCAGGTGATGGCTAAACGAGCCGAAGTTTTGGATTTGGTGGGGCAACTTGAAGCACTCATGGTGCAGCAATTTCCTTACGAAGTGCCTGAAACCTATAGAAACTTGCCTCAGCTAAAAGGACGAGCAAAGGTAGAATTTACCACCAATAAAGGCAAAATTGTTTCAGTGATCGATGGCTACAGCGCCCCCGTCACGGCTGGCAACTTCATCGACTTGGTGCAGCGCGGATTTTATGACGGGCTACCGTTTACCCGTGCCGAAGAATCTTATGTGTTGCAAGTGGGCGATCCGGCTGGAGAGGAAGTCGGCTTTATCGATCCCAAAACAAAGCAATATCGCGCCATTCCATTGGAAGTCAAAGTCAAGGCTGATCCGGTTCCGGTTTATGGAATCACCTTAGAAGATGCTGGACGATTCCGCGAACAGCCCGTGCTGCCGTTTTCTGCCTATGGGGCAATGGCGTTGGCGCGTCCTGATACTGATCCGAACGGCGGCTCATCCCAGTTTTTCTTCTTCCTGTTTGATTCAGAGTTAACGCCTGCGGGAGCCAACTTGCTAGATGGACGCTACGCCATTTTTGGCTTTGTAGTGGAAGGAAAAGACGTGCTGAAGGAGCTTAAGGCAGGCGACAAGATTGAATCTGCCAAGGTGATTGAAGGCTTAGACAATTTTCAGGAGCCTACTTGAGTCCATAATCGACAATCAGCGTTTTGACATTGTGGGTGGAAACAAAATCTGCGACGGTTTCAATCTCGGTTTGGTGGAGCAAGCCTAGGCAGCCAATTGTTCCCGATCCACCTGGAATCATGCGATCGGCATCGCGGTGAATGCCAATGCCGCTGCGCGATGTGGCAAACTGTGGGGTGACTGGGATAAACGTCTTTCCCATAGCAAAAGGCAAGCCTGCGCCCCGATCAACCTGCCCGATCGCATAGGTTCCTTGAGGCAACGGTTCCCGCGACCCTGCTTTCGATTCACGTCCTACTCGAAAAGCTTGCTTTTGAGGCTTGCCAGACACCGCTTGAAACCGTTCTAGTACTTCTCCTCCGCGCACCAAATCCACGTTTAGGATGCGTTCTCCAGTCTCCGTAAAGCTAGAGCTTAGGGTGACTCGCAACAAGGCTTCTTTCGGCTGAACCCAGCTTAGTTTGGTGTTAGGAATGCTGTCTGCATAGGCGCAAGGTGCAAATGGTAGCACTCCACCCAAAATAGCTGCGATCGCCCACAATCTTCCGTTCATTTCTATCCCCTTAAAAACTCCAATCGTGAATAAAAATTTGCAGAACGGTCTCTTGCTCACTAAAAGTTTTAGGCAAGCAAAAGCAGGACATTCTGGCGCGGGGTGAGACTATGACCCACCAATCCAAAAAACCTAGAGGAACCCTGTTATCGAGAAAAAGCTGATAGCATCCGACTTTTTTTAAGTTCCGATGCCGTAGTGTTAGCTACAGTATTCCCCTGCAACGTTCCGTACAAACAACTCTCAACTTGTGCTGTAAAACTATCTAATTTCAACGTGAGTTTTATGCAGGAAGTGAGCGCACGGTGACAGGGCATGGTGCCTTGGTGAGGCAGGCATGTGATACCGTTTTGAATTTTGAGTTTTGTTCGCGTAGCGTCTCCGTAGGAGATATTTTGAGTTGCAAGACAAAGAAGCATTGCCGCTTCCAGCAGATCATCTGGAGAGGTTTATTTCCCCTGAAGCCCCTTGCGGAACTCGCGCATTGCCTTCAGCCGGGAAGTCTTACCCATCAACACACACCGAGTCAGCAATTCAACATCGAGCCTCGCCAGTTCGGGCATCTGGCTGCGATCGCGCCGCTCATATCCGTTTCCACTCAAGCAATACAGCGTAAACACCCCATCTTCCCAGAACCATACCTCCGGGACTCCCAGGGCTTGATAGCGCTGCAATGTGCTGGGTCTACCACTGGTAAAAATGACTTCAATCGCCAAGGCTGGAATCGGCTTGGATACACCAATACAGTAGGATTCGTCTGCCTGAGCCGATGCGGTTCCCTCTCGCTCTTGAGTCATGGAGCCAGTTGGCTCAAACTCAATGCCATTCTCCTCAAAGTAGATGCTCAGCAGTATGGCAATGATGGCTTTGAACACTTCATGTTCACGTCCCGGCATAAGAATCTCAATGGTTCCATCAAAATAAAACAGGCGAATACCTGGAGAGTCTTCCAACCCTTGCTGAATCAGCTTGAACTGCTCCCAGGAACGCCCTGACAGCACAACACGCTGATCTGCGGTCGTTGTCGTGATTTGGGATTCTGCTGCAATGGTCATCCTGCCCTCATTTGCTGCATTTGCACGGCATTTCTAAAGGAGAATCGCCCAAATTTAATAGTGATTACCTACTTTGCGGTGGTGAACGGCAGTCAAGCCATCAGTTTTAGCAACCCGTCCCATGTCCACGCTGCTGTAAACAATCCAGTGGTCGCTGCCTTCCATCCGGCTAATCACCTCACACTCTAGATATGCCAGGGAGTCCGCCAGGATCGGGCAACCGTTGGAGGCGGGATAGATTTTGATGCCTGCAAAGCGATCGCCACCGGGTGGAAAGCGCTTCAAAAAGTGCTTCATCAAGGGCTGATAGTTGCCTTCTTCGAGAATGTTGAGGACAAAGCGATCGCCCACATGCATAAAGGATTCAATCGCCCGATCTTTGGCGACGGCAATGGTGATGCCAATCGGTTCCAGGCTAGCTTGGGCAACCCAAGAGGCTAGCATGGCGCTAGAGGCTTCACCCTTTTTCGCGGTGATGATATACAGTCCGCCGCTGAGCCGTCCTAAGGCTCTATCCAGGTCGTTATCTAGAGATTTCATTTGCTTGATGCTGCGATCGCGGGTTAACCATTGCCCCAAGTCCGTTCCCGCTTCTTCGCACAGTTGATAGGTCGCTTCTGTGGGTGTTTCTTTGATCAAAATCGGCGGAAAGGCTTCCACCACGCCAATTTCTTGTAGCTTATTTCGTAAGGGATAGACCGATTCATCATCGCCGCCGCCCGATTCAAATAAACCAAAAGTTTGCTTGGCGTGGGTTGCAGCCAAAATTGTGCTAACTAATGCTTGAGTTTGAGCGGCGTAAGTTCCCGATTGCGGCGGCATCCCAATCACAATTCCAGCGGCAATATCCACCAATTCCCGCACTTCCTGCGGATCAGCTTCTAGCAAATCAATCAGTTCCACCGCCACACCCGTTTTGGCGACCCCTTGGGCAACGGCATGAACCAGGCGATCGCTACAGCCATACTCCGAGACATAGAAAAACGCCACCGTCGTCGCCGCTTTAGCTTGGGCTTGGCTCCAAGTGCGATAGCGCCCCACCAAATCTTCAACGTGGTATTGCAACAAAGGACCATGCCCCGTTGCAATTTGGGCGATCGCGGGCAAATCTGCCATTCGCTTCAGCGCCGCCAAAACCGAACGGGCGTTTGGACCCATGAGACAGTCGTAATAGGTTTTGTAGTCTGCATTAAGCAACTCTAAATCTTCATCGTAAGTTTGGTCGTCGCAATAGTGCATCCCAAACACATCGCAGGTGAAGAGAGTCTGCGTTTTGTGGTCATAGGTCAGGATCGTATCGGGCCAATGGAGATTGGGCGCAGAGACAAATTCCAACTCGTGTCCATTGCCCAAATCAAGCCGATCGCCGTTTTTGACCAGTTTTCTTTGGAAGGGGAAATGGATCAAATCATCCAAAAACTGCATGGCAACCTTTGCACCTACCACGATAATGTTGGGGTTGAGTTCCAACACATCTTTGACTAATCCGCTGTGGTCGGGTTCGGTGTGGCTGATCACGAGATAATCGATGTCAGCCGGATCGATCAAGCTCGTTAAAGTATCTAAATAGCTATGGCGGAATTTTTCGTGGGACGTGTCAACTAGCGCCACCTTTTCGCCGCGAATTAAGAAAGAGTTATAAGTCGTGCCGTTTTCTAAGGCAAATTCAATATCAAACCGATCTCGATCCCAATCGAGCGATCTCAGCGCCGTTGTATCAGCAGCAATCTCAACGGTTTGCATGGTCAGCCGGGTGGGTGCTTTTTCTCGAAGTGCTACCATGATCAACCTCTCAGTAAGTACTTAAAATAAAAAGTGGTCTATTTCTTATCTTGAACGGCGATCTAAGTTTTGTAAAGTTTTGTTAGGCAAACTTACTTATTAGTCTAGCTTATCGTTTTTAAGGACTGCTTTTCAGCATGGCTAGTGTTTGGACAGCGCTGGTGATTGGCAATTCACGGCTGCACTGGGCAGAGTTTAGCGGCGATCGCCTCCAGAAAACTTGGGATACGCCCCATGTCAATCAGGATCAACTCCAGTTGGAACATGAACTTTGGATTGCCTCTGTTGTCCCTTCACAAAATCAGTTTTGGCAAGCCGATCCTCGCGCTCACTTTATCAGCCTAGAACAAGTGCCGCTGCAAGAAATGTATCCCACTTTTGGCATCGATCGCGCCTTGGCGCTGTGGGGTGCCATCCAAACCTTGGGCGGTCCGGTTCTCGTGATCGATAGCGGCACCGCCCTCACCTTTACTGGTGCCGATTGCGATCGCCTCATCGGTGGAGCCATTCTCCCCGGATTAAAACTGCAATTCCAATCTCTCAACCAAGGCACCGCTGCCCTACCCAATTTCTATTTGCCCCTCGCCCCTGACCTCTCGCCCCTTCCCCCCCGTTGGGCATTGACCACTGAAACCGCGATCGCCAGCGGCATTTTGCATACAGTTATTGCTGGACTGCACTCCTTCATTCACGATTGGCGGCAGACCTATCCAAACAGCGCCGTAGTAATGACTGGGGGAGATGGCGATCGCCTCCACAGTTACCTGCAAGTACTCCATCCAAACTTAGCCAGTTCAGTTAAGGGCGATCCTCAGCTAGCTTTTAAAGGGATTCGAGCCATTCGACAAAATCAATAAAATTTTCGGTGTCATCTAAAAATTGTCCTTAGCATATAAGAATCTTTCGCAATAAACTTTAAAGAGTAGGAAAGCTCTAAATGCAAAAGTGATGTTTATTATTTGCAATGCCTTCATTCAAAAATTTTGACAGCGGTAAGCTGTGGGGAAGGCGGCGGCTTTTACAGGTAGGGTTGGGCGGTGCGGCTTTGGCTGGAACGGCTAGCGGCTATCACTGGCTCAATCGCGGATCAATGGCGATGGGAAAGCCCAAAATCAACATTAATACCGCCATCTTGTCCGAACTTGACAAGCTAGAAGCCGCTTTGGGCGTGCCTGCCCTCTCGAATAAAATTCAGGCAAGTCGCCCCTATGGCAGCATTGAAGATTTGGTCAGCAAGAAGGTGATTAGCCAAGCGCAGTTTGACCAGATTAAAAATCAAGTCACCATCGAAGAAATTAAGCTGACGGGGGAAGCCAGAGATGTGGACTACATGACGAAGCTAGCCCTGATGAAGGGGCACATGATAGTCGCAGGTGAATTGCTAGCGTTGAAAAAGTCGGATCAGGCAGAACCCCATATTGGGCACCCGGTCGAAGAAATTTATGTGGATTTAGAGGAGCAGTTTCAAGAGCGCAAGGTGGAAGATTTTAAAGGGGTGCTGACCCAACTCCAAGATCTGGTCAAGTCGAAGCCCAACGATTCTCAACTTAAACCTCGGTATGACCAGGCAATGAAGGCGATCGATCAGGCGATCTCGGCTTTACCCGAAACCCAGCGTCAGTCTGCAAACTTCTCGCTGCAAGTGATTAATGGCTTATTAGAAACCGCAACGGCTGAATACACTGCCGCGATCGCGGATGGCAAAATCAGCGCCCCGATTGAATATCAAGATTCTCGTGGTTTCGTTGCCTATGCTCAAGATACCGTTTACAAAAGCATTGCTGATCAAGTCAAGCAAGCCGACCCAAAAGCAGACGATCAGATAATTACGTCCTTTACTGGATTGCGGAAAGCGCGGCCCTCCCCAATTCCACCCGTTACGCCAGTGCTAACGGCAGATCAGGTTGCTGCCAAAGTTAAGCAGATTGAAATGACCAGTGCCCCAATGCTGCAAGCGTCGATCGCCAAGTAATGGTTGCAGTATCTGTTCGCCAAATAATGCGATGTGCGACTTTCCTGAAACAGCGCAAAGACAGCCCTCTCCCTAGCCCTCTCCCAGCGGGAGAGGGAACCGGAAATGTCTGAAAGCCCTTCTCCTTGAGGAGTAGACCGCAGGTCGTGCGTTGGCGAAGCCGCTCACTCAGAGCTAGCAGGGTTGGGAGGAGGGCGCATTAGTTGCACAGCGCGTAAAGTAAGGCGTTGATCGCAAACCCAGTTAAAGGCTGCTTGAAAAACGAGTTGCATACGGAACCCGTGAATCGCGAACAGCCGATTGGGAAGATCTGCTCACGGGTCGCACATTACGCGAGAATAGTCTAGATTTGCTTTTGAGCAACGTTGTTGTGATTTTGACAGCCTGGGCTATTGCAGGATTCCATAGC
>JBGTAZ010000360.1:0-8533 GCA_041749615.1 Leptolyngbyaceae cyanobacterium
GTTCGGGGAGGTTTGGATTTTGGGGTTCGGAGCCTTCAGATGTTCCGCCCTTCGCATTCCTCACTCCTTACTCCTTACTCCGCACTCTTGATAAAATTCAGCAAAATTTCCCGATGGGGTTTTCCTAAAGGGCGCACCTGGTCAATTTTGGCAGAGTAGCGATCGCCCCGTTCAATATCTTCTGGCGTGAACCACCCCCAATCCATTCCTTCACCTAACACCAGTTCGTTCAATGCTTTGTTTATTTGCCCATGATAGATATAGCGAGTGACATAGGTATCTTGATGGCAATCAAATAGAGTCAGGATTGGAGGACAATGGCTTAATTCTTCTATGAGTTCGCGCCGCACACCTGTTTCAGCCTCTTCCCCAGGCTCTAGATGCCCACCAAAAAATCCCCAGTGTCCAGGATACAAAATAGCAGGATTATCATCTCGCAACTGCATCAAAAACTTGCCATCCTGATAGAGAATGGCTAGCGCCACCTTGGGAAGCGAATCAGGAATTAATTCAGCCTCAACGCTATTAGCCTCAACACTATTAGCCTCAACATTATTAGAAGTCATTGGATGATACCTCTCCAGTTATCCACAAATTTAGCTGAAACCCATCCCTTCGGTTAGGCAAAACAACTTAATAGTTCGTTAGAATTTAGCTTAATAGAAATACACATACTTCTCAGCAATCATCGCCTTATTTATGAAAAGCCCTTCTTTTATCCTGCGGCGTTCCGCTACAATTCTGGCTGTCAGTGTGTTGACTCTAACACTGCTAGCAGCGATTACCGGAAGCTTACTTGCGTTTAACTATCAACCCACAGCGGGTGGTGCCTTTGAGTCTTTAAGCCAAATTACGACTGACGTGCCATTTGGCTGGCTAGTTCGCCGAGTTCATGATTTGGCGGGTAATTTGGTGATCGTGGTGGCGTTGATTCAAATGGTGGTGATGTTCTTGGGTGAACGCTATCGCCGTAGTTGGCTGACTGCCTGGATTAGCGGGATTTTGTTCATTTTGGCAGCGATCGGACTAGGTTGGACTGCCATGCTGCTAGATTGGTCGCAAATTGGTTTCTGGCGCTTACGGGTGGAACTGGGCATCATCGAATCAATTCCGATCGCGGGATCGATTATTCGCAATATTTTGACGGGCGGCGGTGCGATCGGGTCTGTCGCAGTCGGTCATATGTATGCACTGCATAGCTATGTCCTGTCTGTAGTTGCGTTGGTGTTATCCGTGATTCATTTGACCGGGCTAGTGTTCCAAGAACGAGAAATTGCACAGCTAGCGGGTCAGCAGCCTACTTCTGAAGTCATTCCTCAATCTACGCCGCAAGCCTCCGACTCAGACAGCACCACAACGGTTCCTGTGTAGCTCCATTGACGAAGACAAGGTTATTCCGTGGTTGTATAAAGGCATGAGTGAAGTTCATGCCTTTATTTTTTTAGAAAAAGTGGGGAGGAAACAATACATCCCGCCTTAAATAAGGGGTACGACCCATCTTGCAATCTTCACAGATTTCTGATCCTAAAAGCGATTCCCTTACTAAGAATTTACTAAGATTTTTGAATAGAAGCATTAGCTTAGAGAAGAATGACTTTTCCTCCGGAGCCTAGACTGCTTGACTCGTAACACTACGTTAGAGCGTCATTCTTTTGAACAATCTACTTGCCCAAAAAGCTCAGCATAAAGCGGCTCAAGGGTGCTTTAAGTAATATTGACCGATTTGAGTCGTTGGTTACAGGGTGCATGTTTAAGACAACCAAAGAGTTTTGAAGAGCGAGTCGCTTTGGGTGTCAGGTCAAAGAATTCACTGGATTTGATTTTGCCAGACTGCTTGTGGAGATTTGCTGGGTTGGCGAACCTCCGCGAGAAGGTGTGCAATTTGAATTTATTCACTCAGTATCCGCAGTTGGAACACAGGAGCGTCAGGTGGCTATGCAAGCGACAGAGTTTCTCGTCAAAGAGGCATGGGAACTTTTAGAAAAATCAATGGTGTATTTTAAGGGAAGACCTGTTGGCACAGTGGCGGCTCGCGACCCTTATGTAGAAGCGCTGAACTATGACCAATGTTTTATGCGGGATTTTGTGCCCTGTGCGCTGCTGTTTTTGACGAATGGCAGAAGCGAGATTGTGCGGAATTTTTTGATTGAAACGCTGGCGCTGCAAAGTAGCGATAAGCAGATGGATAGCTTTAATGCAGGGCAGGGGTTGATGCCTGCTAGCTTTAAGGTGGAACTGTGGGATGAGGAGCAATATTTAACGGCGGATTTTGGGGAACATGCGATCGGGCGGGTAACGCCGGTCGATTCTTGCCTGTGGTGGCTGATTTTGCTCAGAGCTTATGTGAAAGCGACGGGGGATATTGCCCTAGCGCACCAACCAGAGTTTCAGCACAGCATCATGCTGATCCTCAAACTGTGTCTTGCCGATCGCTTTGACATGTACCCAACCATGCTGGTGCCCGATGGGGCGTTTATGATCGATCGCCGCATGGGGGTGTATGGGCATCCCCTCGAAATCCAATCATTGTTTTACGGGGCGCTATGTTCTGCACGAGAACTGTTGACGGGGAAACGGGGCGAATTTTATAAGCAAATTGTTAACCAACGATTGAGTGTGCTGAATTTGCACATTCGACAATATTACTGGATCGATTTGAAGCGGCTAAATGAGATCTATCATTTTCGGGGTGAGGAGTTTGGCGAAACTGCGATTAACAAATTCAACATTTATCCCGAATCGATTCCTTACTGGCTGACGGAGTGGATTCCTGAAACGGGCGGTTATTTAGCCGGAAATCTGGGACCCGCGCAAATGGATTTTCGGTTTTTCACGCTGGGCAATTTGATGGCGATTATTTCATCCCTATCCAGCGATCGCGAATCTCAATCCATCATGGATTTAATCGAGCAGCGCTGGCAGGATCTGGTGGGTTATATGCCGATGAAAATTTGCTTTCCTGCTGTGGAAGATCTGGAATGGAAAATTTTGACCGGCTGCGATCCCAAAAATGTGCCCTGGTCTTATCACAATGGGGGCAATTGGCCCGTGCTGCTGTGGTCGTTTGCGGCGGCAGCGGTGAAAACAGGCAGAACTGAATTAGCATGGCGAGCACTAGAAATTGCCGAACGCCGACTGAGCGAAGATGAGTGGGCAGAATATTACGACGGCAGGAACGGTCGGTTGGTTGGTAAAGCCTCACGCAAGTTTCAAACTTGGAGCATTGCGGGCTATCTGCTTGCCCGTGAATTTTTGGAGCATCCTGAGCATCTAGCGTTGATTAGCTTTACTGATGATCCAGAAATGCTGGAATGGATGTGCTATGCCCGTGAAGGGTATGACAGCCCCAAGTGTTAGAAGTGCGAGTCTAGAGCTTGGGTGGCTAGGCAGGTCACTCGCTCTTGACAGTTCTGCTTGCAATCGGTCTACAATCGGCGGTGTTGTGGAAAAGCGCGATCGCCTTCTTCCGGGGCAGATACCCTAATCCATTGGGTATTCACTGTCAGTGAGAGAACTAGTGTTATAAGGATCATTTGCGCTCCAAATGGCAGCAAGAACGACAAATCCAAACGTGGAACATAACCGCTTTGTGAATAAAGCCATGGTTGAAACGCCATTCATAGAAGACGAGTTACTTTTCATTGAAATATCTTAGTTAAAGAACTAAAGCTTGCTGAGTAAATTACTTAGGTAGATACATCATAAAGTCTGTAAATTCCAAGTACAAAAGTATTGACGACATAATAGCCCGATTCGGCTAAAAGCAATGCTTGCCAGGAATTATTAGGATGATAGAGATGTTTGAATCCTGCAAATGCCCCATTGCAAACGGTTGGGTCGCTAATTTTTCTCAACCCTTCACCCAGTGGATTCACTGTAGCATCCGTAAAATTGCCTGCTAGCAATCTTCATTATGAAAACAAAAACCACTCCAAAGGTTAAGGATTCAGTGAAACTTTCTAAAAAAAGAGTTAACTTTTTTCGGTTGCATCAAAAAGCTTCGCCACGGTTTGAACATCCTTATCGCCTCGTCCAGAACAATTAATCACAATCCGAGGGGAACCTTCGAGTTGAGGACACAGCACGTCTAAATACGCGATCGCGTGGGCAGTTTCCAATGCGGGAATAATCCCTTCCAGTTGCGATAATCGTTGGAATGCGTTCAACGCTTCTTGATCTGTGACGCTGTAGTATTCAGCGCGACCCAGTTCTTTGAGATAACTATGCTCAGGTCCAACCCCTGGATAATCTAGCCCAGCGCTGATGGAATGGGGTTCAATCACCTGCCCATCCTCATCCTGAAGCAAGTAGCTCATCGCGCCATGCAAGACTCCAACCCGCCCATGCGTCAGGGTGGCGGCATGTTTTCCGGTGTCCACGCCTTCACCAGCCGCCTCAACTCCAATCAGGCGAACAGATGGCTCATTCACAAACTCGTGAAACAACCCCATGGCATTGGAACCGCCGCCTACACATGCCAATAAAATATCGGGTAAGCCCTGCCACTTCTCCTGGCTTTGAACGCGGGTTTCTTCGCCGATCACGGTATGAAAATCGCGCACCATCATGGGGTAAGGATGAGGTCCTGCCACTGATCCAAGGATGTAGTGCGTGGTTTCCACATTCGTCACCCAATCCCGAATCGCTTCTGATGTGGCATCTTTGAGCGTACCGGTTCCTGCTTCCACGGGAGACACTTCTGCGCCCATCAACTTCATCCGAAAGACGTTTAGCGCCTGCCGTTCCATGTCATGAATGCCCATATAAATGACGCATTTCAACCCAAAACGAGCGCACACGGTTGCGGTTGCCACTCCATGCTGTCCGGCTCCAGTTTCAGCAATGACGCGCTGTTTGCCCATTCGCTTTGCCAACAAAACCTGTGCTAGGGCATTGTTGATTTTGTGAGCGCCGGTATGGTTGAGGTCTTCTCGCTTGAGGTAAATTTGTGCGCCAGTGCCGTCGGGTCGAGCATAGTGGGTGGTTAACCGTTCGGCGAAATAGAGCGGACTGGGACGGCCCACATAATCCTTTAGCAATCCTTGAAGCTCGGTTTGAAAAGCGGGATCATTACGGTATTGATAAAAAGCAGCTTCTAGCTCAGCCAAGGCTGGCATCAGGGTTTCAGGCACGTATTTACCGCCAAACTTGCCAAATCTTCCCAGGGCATCAGGACGGTGAGCGGATGAAGTGGGCTGAGAACTGGGACGAAAAGGAGTGGTAGTCACGGGTTTTAGCAATGCAACAGGCTTTAATTATAATCTGCGATCGCGGATTGGTGATGGACGATCGCGGATGGAAACCCCGCGCATTCAGCGTGATTTGTTTAGGCAACCTGGGAATTATTTGATCAGGGTATGGCAACGGATGAATGGGTTAGGACATAAAGATCCTTGAGAAATAAGCAATAACGGACAATGGATCGCAGCCACCCGCGTTTACAAACTTAGCCTGTGGAAGTGTAGGGTAGGGGTAGATGATAAGACGGATGTAAGGTAGCAATGACGGATAGCGAAAGTATTACAAGCGAAAGCATTAAGCTTGACCAATTTCTTAAAATTAAAGGAGTGGTTGACACCGGCGGACAGGCAAAACTGCTGATTCAAGATGGCGAGGTGAAAGTGAATGGCAAGGTGGAAACGCGACGGGGGCGGAAGCTGATCCAAGGCGATCGCGTTTCTACCTTTGGAGAAATCTTTCAGGTTGACCTCACGAATCTGCTGGATGGATGGGACTAAACTAGCTGGCTGAATGAATCTTTAGTCACGGTACAGCGATTTCCGGGGAACGTTGCGCTAACACTTCCCGAATCGCAACCATTACCCAATGAGGATCAGGTTTTTCTATATTTATGAATCACTGTTCATGGATGAAGGTATTTCTGTCAGTTCAATTCGGTAATTTTCGATTACTGGATTGGCGAGTAGCTGATCGCACATGCGATCGAGTTGATCCGTCGCTGCTGTCTTATTCTCAGCCGTTAAAATGACCTCAATATACTTGCCAACTCTGACGTGTTCCACCTCGTCATATCCCATGTGCTTCAGTCCAGATTGCACCGCCGTTCCCGCAGGATCTAGAACAGACGGGCGAAGAGTAATATAGATTTGAGCCTGATATTTCTGGGTCACAACCCGATTCCAAACGATAGTCCAGTTCTGATGCTACCGCTTTTATGAACCTCCGTCGCACTCGCAGTCAAGAGCGCATTATTGAACTTCTGAAAACTTTAGAAGGATCGATCTCTGCTCAAGATCTTTATGTTGAACTCCGAAAGCGCGCCTTGTCGATGGGATTGGCAACGGTTTATCGATCGCTTGAAAGCTTAAAACTAGAAGGTGTGGTACAAGCTAGAACGGTTCCTAACGGCGAATCGCTCTACAGCTTGGTTCAAGAAGATCGGCATCATTTAACCTGTCTTCAGTGTGGCAAGTCGATTCCGATTGGGGAATGCCCAGTGCATGACTTGGAAGACCAACTTCATCAGTCCTACCAATTTAAAATTTACTATCACATGTTGGAATTCTTTGGACTGTGTACCGTTTGCCAGCAAACCCATATCCCTAAATAAATATCGATTACAGGTCTACTCAAGCTGCCTTAGCATGGTTTCTTGACCCGTTTTTAGCGCTGAGGACGCTGATCAAGCTACTGGATATGTTCTCGATACTGTGCTGCTAAAGATTCCATTTGCTTTTTTTCGCGCTTTAAGGTTTCCTCAAGCTGTTCAAGTTGTTCGCGACGCGCTTCTAGCTCTAAGGCACGCCGATCAAGATCCTGACTTTGGAGTGTGAGGGTTTGCCGCCATTGTTCTGCTCGTTCCGATTCTTTCTGCAAAAATTGTGGGGTTACGCCTGTAACCAACAACATGCTAATGATGTCTAACAGCCAATCTTTGACATCACTGATTTCTATCACTTCACGAGTATCGGAAAGCGTGGCTAAAACCAGTGATCCCTCAGCATACTGAATTGCTTGAGCACACGGTAAGGTGTCTTGCCCGTTGACGATCGCCCAAGCATATCCAGATCTCTGAAGAGCTAGTATTCGCAGTTCTGCCTGATCGACAGATTCCTTAGTCTCTACTTGGGCAAGACACAACATGCTTTCGCCTTTCTGCTTTTCGAGGTATAAAAACAAACATAGAGCTAGTGAGTTGATGCTACAAGTGCGAGTAGGCAACTTTACAGTCTAAACATTTATTGTGCAAATGCTCTTAATAATTTCTACCCTTGTCACGAAGAGAGTATACCCCTTCTCTTTCAGGGAACTTAATAATTATCCCTGATTTTGATTTCTGGCAAGTTGTCATCGCTAAGGTTAGAGTTCTCTCAGGCGATTTTGCAAAATCTCTGCCTGTTTTTGCGCTTCGACAAGGGCAGCTTGAGCGGTTTCTATCACCTCTGCTGGGGCTTTGTTGACAAAGCCAGGGTTATTCAGACGACTCGAAAGGGATTGAATTTCGGCTTCAATTTTTTTCAAGTCTCTTGCTAATTTGGCGCTCAGGGCATCCAGATCGACTACGCCAGACAAAGGGATGAGAATCTGCACCGTGCCAGTGACTCCAGCCACCATTTTTTCCGTGGCGCTTCCTGTAGGGATCGTTTCACGAATCGCCGGATCGCTTTCAGTTGGATGTTGGATGGTCAGCGTTTCAACTTTTGCCAAATCTTGAATCGATGATTGTCCGGCAGTTAAGATTTGACGTTCGCGATCGCTCTCACTTTGCAAAATCACTCGAATCTTGACTCCCGGTTTAATGTCGGCTTCTGCCCGGAGGTTGCGAATCGTGCGAATTGTGTCCGTAATCAAGGTGAATTGTTGCTCCAATTCAGGATCAATCAAACTGGGATTAACTTCTGGATAAGGCTGGAGGGCAAGGGTGTGAAGGGTGTGAGATGTTGTTTCCTGTGATCCCGTTAGCGTTTGCCAGAGTTCTTCGGTGATGTGGGGCATGAATGGATGCAATAGTTTCAAGATGCCATCCAACACAAACGCCAATACTTGCTGCGCGGATTGTTTTGATTCGGCATCCTCTCCCAATAGGCGCGATTTCACCAGTTCAATATACAGATCGCAAAAGTCGCCCCAGAAAAATTCATACAAGCCCTTAGCGGCTTCTCCCAAAGCAAAACTATCGATCGCGCTGCGAGTTTGCTGAGTGACTTGGTGAAAGCGCGACAAGATCCAGCGATCACTCAATTCAAGAGTGTTAGAGTCGATGCTTTTTGAAGAGGGTTGAGTGATTTCTTTTTTTGAGTTCACTAATTGGAAAAGACCGGAAATACCAATTACAAAAAGCCCTAAAACTGTAGTTGCAGCAGGTACAACCGAAAACTTGCCCAGAAAAACACCAATCAGTTGAGGCAGCGCAAGAAATATAACAGCCAGTAAATAGCTGAAAATTAGCGTTCTTGAACTTACCACTGTTTCTGAAACTTTAATACTGGATGGTTGAGGCTTTTTCCAACTTGGTATACCTAGTTGTGCTGGAACTTTTCCCTCCAGATTGATCATGACGAAGCGGGAAGCG
>JBGTAZ010000361.1:0-8237 GCA_041749615.1 Leptolyngbyaceae cyanobacterium
GTAGACGAAACAGAACGGGGAGATATCACGATAGGCAACTGCGAACCCGGCACAAGCGCAAACGGATCGCGGCGACCCGTGACAATGCTAGGAATCCGAGTTGCGGCATTGGTGGGCTGCAACAATCCCGGTACAGGACGCGCGATCGGTTTAGCGGAACCGATCAGCGGCGTTGAAAAAGTCTCTGCCACAGGTGCAGGCGTTTGAGTCGCGCCTGGTTGAGCTTGCTTGTCGCTCGACTCACCAGAGCAGCCGATTAATAAAGTGACGATACCCAGAATGCCAAGCCATAATTGCCGTTTCATCGCTGGCAACCCCCCTTCGTTCAGTTCAAACTAGACCAAGGATAGCCGCGTTTTTTAATTGTGGCGCACTAATGTTTGGGGAGGAAGGGGTTTTGAGTTCGGAGTTCGGAGTTCGGAGTTCGGAGTGCGAAGACAGAAGAAACTCAAAACTAAGAACTCAAAATTAAGAACTTCTCACCCTCGCACTCCGTACCTCGCACTTCCTTAGCCCTGCTGATGATAGTCGCGAAAGGAAATGTAACCGTTTTTCTCATCGTAGATGTGACAGTGATCGGTAATTTCTTTCATCAATTTCCAAGAAAAAATGCTTTCGTGCAAATAGCTACTCCAGTTTTGCTTGAGGCTCTCGTGTGCCATTCGCAAGTTATAGGAGGGAATGGCGGTAGACAGATGGTGTGGAATATGGACGTTAATGTGATGGCAGAGAAACTCGACCCAGGCAGGATATTCACAGTGAACAGTGCCAGCGAGTTGGGCTTGGGCAGCATTCCATTCGGATGGCTCTTGGAAGGCAATATCAGGAGCGGTGTGGTGAACTAGGGTGAAGGTACTCATCCAAAAATGGTAGACCAGCCAAGGAAGGAGCCAGAATTTAGCGAAGCCCCAAAGTCCGGTAGTTGCGATCAGCAAAGGAAAGGCGATCGCGGCAAACCCGATCACAACCAGCATGGAGAAAGTCGCTTTTTGGCGATCTTTGGGGGCAAACTGGGAGCGATCGAAGTGTAAACCCGCCCAGTGAATAATGGAGGCTAACCACCACATCCGACCCCGCATGACCTGATAGCCGCGCAGCCAGATAGAAGGATAGTTGTCGTAGTCGTGGGGTCGGGCTGGCTGCCATGCATTATCTACATCCATTTTGTTGGTGTAGGCATGGTGTTTGTTGTGCAAAATGCGCCAGCAGTGGAAGGGATAAATCAACGGCAAAAACATAATGTGTCCGAGCAGGTCGTTGACCCAGCGCCGTTTGGCAAAAGAGCGATGTCCACAATCGTGACCCAGCACAAAAAAGCCAGTCAGTGCAGTTCCGGTAAAAATCCAGGCGATGGGTAGGAGAAACCAGGGCGCGATCGCGATGCTGACATAGCCCAAAGCCACCATACCAACGTTGATAAAAACTGACATCCAGGCTTTTTGCCTGTTTTTTTGAAAACAAGCCTTGGGTAATGTCTTCAAAATGTCTTTCAAGCGCAAGTCAGGTGGAGCTTGAATCGTCTTGGGGGAAGCTTGGCTAACGGGTGAAGCAATCATAGATAGATACGTTCTCCTCACGAGTGAAACCTGGACAAAAATAGAGATGAAACGAAGGTTGCAATGCCAACAGCAGCACTAACAAATTTCAAAAAGCGTGATGGATCAAATTGGACAAAAAAAACTAGCTACGAAACCATAGCCAGCAATAACACAGGGATTGACTTAGAAGAGATGACGATAAGACGAGCAATGGATACCTTGAAGCAGCGATCGCCCACACTCACAACCACACCCTTGAGAAAGAATAGCCAACGCGAAGTTTTGCTTAAAAACACGCAACAAAACTTTAATATCTATAGCACAATCTAGGGGATCACATGTCAAAAGACAGGTTTTAGGTTTTAGGGAGCAGGAATAAAAAAACTCTAAATTTCGCCCTTCGTCATTCGCCCTTCGTCATTCCCACTTTTTCTCCGATCGCCAATCGGGTTCCATTGGCAAAATCTGCACCCGACTGGGGGCGTTTGCCAGAAAGCTGAATCTCTTTGAGCAGCAAGTGTCCGCTGCCGGTTTGGACGATCGCGCCGAGTCCTTTGGCGATCGCCACAATAGTTCCGGCTTCACGGGCTGTATCCAACAAGTCAGCTAGCTCTTTGGTTAATCCTGCTTGCAGGTTTGATGGCAATCCATCCCAATAGGTTGAGTCGAGCGGAATGGTCGCGATTACCTTCAGCGGCTCACCTCGAAAAGTGGTGCTGCAATTTGGGAAAAATCCACGCACTTGGTTATGGAGCGCAATCGCGGGTTTTGCCCAATCCAGTTCATAGTCTTCCTTTTTGATCAAGGGCGCGTAGGTTGCGTGGGCATGATCTTGAGGAATGGGCTGGGCAGTGCCTTGGTTGAGTTGCAACAGAGTTTCAACCAGCAAATCGGCAGACATCCGCGATAAATGGGCAGCGAGATCCTGGGCGTTTTGTAGGGGCGCGATCGCGATGCGATCGACCTTCAGCATCGCCCCCGTATCCATGCCGGCATCCATCAGCATTGTGGTAACGCCCGTTTCTAGTTCCCCATGGTAAAGGCTCCATTGAATCGGTGCAGCCCCACGATATTTTGGCAGAATCGAGCCGTGGGCATTCACACAGCCCAAACGCGGCATCTCTAAAATGGCTTGAGACAAAATTTGTCCATAGGCAACCACCACAAACGCATCCGCTTGCGATTCCCGCAGCTTTTCTAGCGTTTCCAGATCCTTCTTAATGCTGCGAGGCTGCCAAACGGGCAAGGTCTCCTGTACCAATGCTTTTACAGGCGATGGTATTAGCTGATTGCCCCGCCCCCGCCGCTTATCGGGTTGCGTCACCACAGCAACCACATCAAAATCGGGATGCGCCAGCAAACATTCTAGACTCGGCACTGCAAATTCTGGTGTTCCAAAGAAAACAATTTTCATGAGGTTAGGGATTCTGCGGGTTAATAGTGTGTCAAATAGACAGATTTCGAGACCCGATTCACTGGCACTTTATTTTTATGCAAGTCTTTAAGGACGGGAGATTAGAGTTGTCATCACACTAAGTCTCGGCTTCGCAAAAAAAAAGTTCGACTTGCGCCGAACTTCTTACTACTCTCTCATACTCGTAAAAAATCTTTGACCGTTACAAATCGCCACCCTGTGCAGCAAGCAAAAAGATAACGACTGGTCCAGAAATCATAATTGCAGCAATCATCGCTAGCTGAACGATCGCTTCCCAATTAACACCGCCTAAAGTATCAGTAACAAAACCCATGATTCCTCCCAAGTTGAGCCACTGCCGACTCATCAAGCTATCGTATAAGTTGCTGTAACAGTTATTTATCTTATTCTGGTGACTGGGGCACTCCTCAGAAAATTAATAAAACTATAAAAAGGCTGACCGATGGCGACTTGGCAATGTGTAAAACAGTGTGGTGCGTGCTGCAATCTCGATCCAAGCGATCGCCCCGACCTGGCAGACTACCTGACTCCAGCAGAATTGACGGTGTACTTTAGCCTGGTGGGAGAAAACGGCTGGTGCATCAATTTTGATCAGGAAAATCGGGAATGCCAGATTTACAGCGATCGCCCCCGTTTTTGCCGGGTGGAATCAGAAGTATTTCAAGATTTATATGGAATTGAACCTGAAGAATTAAATGACTTTGCGATCGACTGCTGCCGTCAGCAAATTGAAGGCGTGTATGGCGATCGCACTCTAGAAATGGTGCGCTTTGATCAGGCGATCGGCATAACAAATACTCACCCGATCTCGCCCTTTTAATCCATGTCTTATACTTGACTTGTCACTGTCTCCAGCGGTTTTTGCCCGTGTCCCAATTTCTTTTACAAAACTTACCCAACACTGCCGATCTGCCATGCTCAGATGATACGCCCGTGGATAATGAGGATCAAAATTTACTACCCAACCTGCTACTGCTGTTATTAACCCATCTGTGGTCAGCCCGCTTGGATTGGTACTTTGGGGTGGATATGGCGGTCTATCACACCACTGGAATTAGCCCGAAAGTGCCTGTGGTGCCCGATGGCTTTCTGAGTTTGGGCGTGGAGCGCAAGAAGGGTGGCAAATCCCGTCGGAGTTATGCCACCTGGGAAGAGGGCGATGTCGTGCCGATTTTTGTATTAGAAATGGTGTCTCACCGTCCGGGAGGGGAGTACGACGAAAAAACCGAGCTGTATGCCAATCTAGGGGTGCAGTATTATCTCGTGTACAATCCAGAGTTTTGGCAGCGGGATCGGCATCAACCGTTTGAACTGTATAAGCTAGAAGGCGGCAGCTACCAGTTGCAAATCGGTGAGCCTTACTGGATGCCGGAAGTGGGTTTAGGGATTGGGCGATATCCGGCTGTTGTGGGGGGTCTGCCGCAGGAGATTTTGACTTGGTATGACGCAGTGGGCGATCGCCACCTCAGCCCCGAAGAACAAGAGCGACAGCGCACCCTGCAAGAGCAACAGGCTAAAGAGCAGGCGCAACAACGCGAAGCAGAAGAACGAAAGGCGAAGGAGCAAGAAAAACAGCAGCGAGAACGCCTAGAGGCGTTTCTACGATCGCAGGGTATTGACCCAAATCAACTTCCTGAACTGTAGGAGAAGGCGATCGCGCTTTAATCGGCTTGCTTCAGGTTTCAGTGGCAAAGGTTTCGGGGTCAACGTCCCAGTTTGTCCAGCGAATGGCTTCACGGGCAGAAGTGATATCGGGCGGCACTCGTAGGGCGTGAATGTGCCCAGTACTGGGACAGGTCATCTTCAGCAAGTAAATGGGTTCTTCCTCTACCTCAATATCAATTTTGAGCAGAGTGTATTCACGCCAGGAGTCGATTTCTGTTGCCTGGAGTTCTTGGCAAATGCGATCGTAGCCAATCTGCTGAATCAATACTCTACGAACTTCAGCATTGGTTTCGGTTAACAACCATTCCGACTTCCATAGGTTCAGGTGCGTCCAATATTGCCGAGGAAGCTCAACTTCAAAAACGCACACCTCCAATTCAGGATTAGGATGGTTCATTAATGCGGATAAGTCTTGAATAGAATTCTCACCTAAAAAGAGGCGTTTCAATGATTGCAGTTGACCAATTTCGGGTGGTAGATGAGTTAGTTTAAGATAGTCAAAACCGAGCCATTGTAAATTTTTCAGTTGCCAAATTTCCGATGGCAAGGTCGCGAGTTGATAGTTGGATAAGTAAAGTGCTTGCAGCGATTTTAGATGTCCAATCTGGGATGGCAAGATGCCGATTTGATTGTCATATAAATAAAGTGCTTGCAGCGATTTTAGGTGTCCAATCTGGGATGGCAAAGCAATAATTTTGTTTCTAGATAAATCAATAGTTTGCAACGAGTTTAGTTGACCGATTTCGGGTGGTAAGGCTACGATCTGATTATTAGATAAATCAAGTTTTTGCAGCATTTGTAGTTGCCCAATTTCGGATGGTAGAGCTGTGATTTTGCTCTTAGAATAATGATTGGCTAAAACAAGAGATTGCAGCGATCTCAGTTGACAGATTTCGGACGGAAATTCTGTAAATCGATTGTTGCACAGATGAAGCATTTTCAATTTTTGCAGATGCCTAATTTCTGGTGGCAAATATTTTAGACAGTTATTGTTTGAGTGAAGGCTCTCTAAATTTTGCAGTTGCCCAATTTCGGGCGGCAGGCAAGTAAGTTTATTGGCGGTCAGAACGAGATTTTTCAGATTTTGCAGTTGTCCAATTTCAGGCGGCAGGTGCGTGATAAATCGACCTTGCAGATCGATCTCTGTTGCATCCAAGGAATCTAAAATCTCTTGGCGAAGTTCTTCAATCTGCGACATAGCGCCATCCTTCGGGTTCATATTCCCGCTGGATGCGAATTAGCCAATTGCCTTGAGGAATGGAAATAGGTTTATGTTCCTCATGAGTTAGCAGAGCGGTATGTGACAGCACCTTTAGGTACAGGGTGCCGTCCCGCTCATACAGTTCTGCTTCACCTTCGCTGATGCGATGGCGATGCCCGGTGACTTCACCTTCTGCCAAGGTGAGGTGGGATAGTTTGGTTCCGTTTAGTTGGTCTGTGGGCACTAAAATCACGTCGCCTTGTCGCAGGGGTTGCATTGTTGCGCTCCTAAATTGGATGGCACTATCCTAGCCGTCACTTCAGCAATTTTCCAGATGTTCCACCATCAACTCGTTGCACTTTTGGAGAGAGTTGACCATACTAGATCATGAAAAGAAAATGAAAGCAATTTGATTGAAGAGTTTCGTGGAAAGTAATCTACCGATTTCAAACGCATTGCCGCCAGAGATACAGGTTCTAGACCGTGAACCCGCTCTGCCTGATGTTGCCATAGCTAATATTGGGTCTGACATGGAGCCTGATGTTGAAATTGTGGTGGAGGCAGAGCAGCCAAGCGCGATAGCCCCTTCCACCCCAAGTTCTGTAGAAAAGCCTCCGATTTCCTCCTGGAAAATCTTCACCTCCACCTTTGTCACCATCTTTTTGGCGGAACTGGGCGACAAAACCCAAATGTCTACCTTGCTGATGAGCGCTGAGTTTCACAAGCCCTGGGTAATTTTTGCGGGGGCAGGAACGGCTCTAGTTCTGACGACCCTGATTGGAGTTTGGGTGGGGCAATGGCTCTCCAGCCGTCTCTCGCCTCGCACCTTGGATGTTGCGGCTGGCGTGATGCTGGCGCTAATTTCGGCATGGCTGGTGTGGGATGTGGCAAAAATGTAAGAGTATTTATGAGTTTTGAGTTTTGAGTTAATGAAGGAACTAAAACCTGAAAAGCCCTCCAATGTTCAACTGACACTCGATACTCCAATTCAAAACTCAACATTATTTTTCGGCATTGCTGAATCTGGGGAGGAAATTTGTAGGGGCAATCCCTTGTGGTTGCCCTCCACTTACGTCAGGGTAGGCACAAGACCTACCCTGACTACAGTCAAAAATCATACTTGCATTCAGCAACGCCTATTTTTCTACCTGTTTTGATTCCAATTCAAAACTCAACATTCAAAACTCAACATTATTTATGGACTGGCATCTTTTAGGATTGACGTTTATTACGGTGTTTATCTCGGAACTGGGAGATAAGAGCCAACTGGCAGCGATCGCGCTCAGCAGTGGTTCTAAGTCTCCTCGTCCGGTGTTTTTTGGGGCGGCGGCGGCATTGCTGTTGGCAAGCTTTTTGGGCGTAATTATTGGCGAAGGCACTGCCCATTTTTTGCCTGCTCGACTGGTCAAAATTGTGGCAGCGGCGGGATTTGCGGTTTTGGCAGTGCGATTATTGTTGCCTGACAAGAAGGTGCAAGATCATACTTCTCCTGAAGATAGCCCGACTCCTAGCCTCCTTGAATCCTAGCCTCTAGTCTAATTTCTGCGATCGCGACCCATGCTCCAATGCTGAAAGGCTAACCAAATGACAAGCATCTCGCGAGCGACTTTGATCGTTATCCCTCCACAGGTTTCCTGTTATGAGGATGACCAAAATAGGCTTTAAAGTAAGTCCAACTCTGACTGAAGGGAACTTTCATACCTTTGCAAAGATAGATGGGAATATTACTTTTAATCCCAATCACATCCGCATGGGTCACGGTATCCACTTGTTCAACCTGGTTAAACAGTTGCTTGAGGTAGCTGCGATCGCCCCCCAAGCTAATGACCTGTTCACCCGAATAATTCTGATATCCCCAAAAATAAAAGGTATGGGCACCGCTGATTCCTTTGGGCAACCCATAGCGGGAACCATAGAAATCGATCGCCCCAGCATCCGCATAATCCCAGGACAGGATCGCGGTTTGGGCTTGTTGGCTCACGGGTAGCTGATGGTAAACCTTGCTCACCTGTGCCACCGTCTCTTCCCACCCCAGCATCGCTCTGAATTGCCAAGGGGCTTCTTGAGTAGCGACTAGGGTATTGGCGCGTTGGGGCAGAAAGTAATCCTGTGAGTAGAAACTTGAGAGCCGGAGTAAGGTTTCCATCGGCAACACGGGCAGCGTCATGGGAATCATCACCGCCACCGCACTGACCAGTAATACTCCCGAAATAGCAGTTTTGAAGCGCCGCTGCCCGCCAACCCAGCGTTCAATCGCGATCGCCCCCCCAGCAAATAGCATCGGGTACAGCGGTCCCACGTAATAGGACTTGCCTTGCAACAGTAGGAATAGCCCATAGGTAATGACAAAAATCCAGCCAAACAGGCGATAGGGCTTGCCATCTTTAGACTTTAGGTA
>JBGTAZ010000362.1:0-22443 GCA_041749615.1 Leptolyngbyaceae cyanobacterium
AGACTTCCGCGTTGCTTCAGCGCAGCGTTATACTCAGACCAGTTGCGGATGCGGTATTGAGCTTTCATGGCAGTTTTTGATGTGGTAATTAAAACCTACCATTTCTCTCCCTTCCGCAACTCCTCTTCATGCAACAACGCCGTATTCATCTACAAAGCGAATCGTCGGTCGCGCTGCTCTAGACGCTGGCATAGCAATTGAATTGAGATCAACTTACACCCTATTCTAGATAATCTCTAGATAGAGTGATTTAAGAGGGTTACAAACACTCTCTAACAGATTTGCTTCAACGATTTCAGGTCGAAAGCGAGCAATATTTTTGGAGTGCTGGTCAAAATAGGTATACCCCAATTGACCCATCCTACCAGCCCTAGCCAAAAGTAAAACTGCCGATGTTAATTGGCTCTAACCTATTGGGCTATGTCAAAGAGCCACTTAACCCGGTTTTTCGTTCCACTGCACCTCAAACCCCGCATTTAAGAAAGGGATGAGGGCAAATTAGTTGCACATCGTTGCGTACCAGCTCTATTATTTAATGAACAGATTCAACAGTAGCCCCAAAGGAGAAGCTATCTCACTAGCAATATAGCCCTACGCAATCACGTTAGGATACTGCTTAAAAGCGGCATCAACACAATCACGAAAGGTGTCAAACTCATCCCATCGTTGCCGCATCCAATTTTTGAGCACAAACCACCAATGCTCAATCTTGTTCAAGTCTGGAGAATAGGCGGGAAGATACCAGATCTCACATCCTGCCGCTGCCACAATTTCATTGATGTATTGAGAGCGGTGAAAACTGGCGTTATCTATGACAATCGCATCACCAGGTTGCAATAGAGGTAACAAACAGTGCTCTAACCACATCTCAAATAAGTCTCGGTTGCAAGACCCTTCAAAAGTTAGTGGTGCAATCAGGTTTCCTTGACACAGAGCTGCAATCCAACTGACTCGCTCGCTGCGTTTGCCCGACTTGAGTGCCTGAAAGCGTTGCCCAATCTCGCAGTAGCCATAGGCATACTCCTCTCGGTTATCCATACCAGCTTCATCCACGTATACCAGCCTAGTTGCTGGTTTTGTCTTCAACTGCGCTTGAAAGACTTGACGCTTCTGCTCATCCCGTTCTCGGTAGCCGTAAGTCTTTTTTTTCGACTCAAACCCAGTTTTCGCAATGCGTGACTGATGTTCTGCTGCGTTACCCCCTCGCCCCATACCTTCGCCATCTGCCCCTGCGTCTTACCTCCATGGACTTGAGCAAACTCACTAAACCGTTGCCAGTCCGTGATTTTATGTCTATTTCCCCGCTGATAATGGGTGATAGCTTGGCAGGTGCCAGTTTGTTCTTGCCGCTTCAGCCACAGGTCTAAGGTGTTACGGCTAATATTCAACATTCGACTGACTTCGCTTTTGCGCTCTCCACGCTCCACCGCAGCAATCGCTTTTTGGCGGAGGTCTTCACTATAAGGGGCAGGCATTGGTGTTATTTGATGTTTTCCTTTCCTCTATCATACGTCCTAATATAAATGTTTAGGGCTATATCTTTTGCTGTCACGCCAACCGTTTCTTTGCGTCCGGGTAACCAGTCTCGGATGCGCTCCCACTGGTCGTCGCGTAAGGCATAACGGCGCGTCATGATACCACTCCTCTTGATTCCCTTCTCTCCCTGAGACCTTTGATCCTAAACTGGATTGACACCTATTTGATGACAGACCCTAGATAAAGGTAATAGCGCTGCCCTTGATAACTCCAGCGTAGGCGTAGGCGCTCTCGAATTGCCTCTACGACAATGGTTCCTTTTGACTTCTTTCTTTGGCTCATATTGGTCGCAAATTGGTCGCAATGGATCACAATCTGCACTCCTCAAATCAGGTTTAATGCCCTTTTATCCCCCTTTATGCGGATCGCTATTGAGAATGACTTAATTTTTCTAGGCACCTTTAAAATGGCGAAACCGCCCAATATGAGCGGTTTCAACCTATCGGAGCGAAAGGATTTGAACCTTCGACCCCTACTACCCCAAAGTAGTGCGCTACCAAGCTGCGCTACGCCCCGACAGACTTACAAATATAGCACAAGTAGAAGACTCGTCAAACGCAAATAGTTAAGACAAAATTCTCTGATGATCTTTCGGGTAATCTAATGGCTACTGGGAGGAGCGATAATCGTTTGCATGGGTGCTGGCGGATCATTGAGGGAAAGCATCAAGTGGGGAGTTGGGATGTGATGATCGGCGCGGGTGGGCGTAATTGCCGTTCCGATCGCAAAAAACTCAATCACATGTGAACTCCAAGAATACTGATGCTCTTGAATATTTGTCCCAATAATGCCTTCTGCTTGCAGGTGAGCGGCTTCAACCTGCATTCGCTCCATCGCCAATTCACGGGCATCGTAAAGTGCCTGGGTGAAGTTGGTCATTTCAACGTTTCTGCCAATGTTTTTAAACCACTGCCCCAACCCTTGATAAGCAACGTGATACACGCAGTTTCCCATGACCAAACCCAAAGGGCGATACCCGGCTCGGAGCAACGTCCAGAAATCCTGTCCTGATAGGTCGCTGGTAAACGGTTTGTTGGCAACTGTGCGGTAAGACAGCGATCGCTCCCGTGCTTTAACCGCCGTGCCGATCGCCACAAACTCCGCCATGGTGGGTTCCCAGGTCATGTGTTTAGCACTCAGCCGCACCCCAACAATGCCATCTGCGCCTAAAGCTTCCGCTTCTTCCTGCATCCGCGTCATCGCCAACTCGCGCGCATGATACATGGCTTGAGATAAAACGGTCATTTCCATGTTTTGGGTCACACCTGCCCATTGAAAACCGATGTGATACATTGAGCAGCCGACGACTAAACCCAATGGCTCAAAGCCTGCTTCTTTGACCAGCAAAAACTCATTTACAGACAGATCACTGGTAAACAGGTGACTTTGCTTGCCGCCTTGCTGCATCATTGCCATTCGCTCACGGGCGTGTTCTGGTAGGTCAGCCGCGATCGCCGGATTTTTCTGCTGATTTGGGATTTGGTTCGTCATAAAAGCGATCCTCAATGATTCGTTAGGGGATAGAAAATGAGCGTTTTGCTGACCGGATTCACGACGGGCATTTCATCTTCAACAATGGCGGTGCCCACCGCGACAAAGTGGGTCAAGATGTCGCGCAAGGGACCTGTAGTCTGAAAAAGGTGCAGGATTAATAGCGCTATTACACTCCCTGTTAGTAGAAGCAGATGGGCAAAGAAAAATTTTGCGATCGCAATCACCGCGCCAATCACCACTGGATTGCCCGTGAAAGCCGCGATCGCCACTGCCACACCTATCCCAAATAAAAACAGTTGGAACAAAATGCTGGAAAGCGATCGCGGCTGATAAACAATCACTTCTTGACTCATTTCAATCTGCATCCCCACGGCACCCTGCGCCCCCAAATGGTTTAGGTCTCGGGTTAATCGCAAAATGGCAAGCTCCCGCGCATCCTGAAAGCCTTGGGTTAATTGCACCAGTTCTTGGTTGCGTCGCCCTTGCCCAAAAAGGCGATTCCAAAGTGAGGGATTCATTAATTGACGGGTGGTGCGATCGCTATGGACGTAATAAGAGCAAGCGCCAAACACCAGCCCTCTAGGAAAATATCCCGCTTGGCGCAACTGCCAAAACTCCTGACCGCTGAGATCACTGGTAAAGGGCAGCGGCGGCAGCGGACGACCCGAAATCCGAATCGCCGTGCCGATCGCAGTAAACTCCACCCTGCCAAAACCCCAACTGCCGCGAGATTTTTTCAGCCGCACCCCAATCACCCCATGGGCACCCAAAAGGGCGGCTTCTTGCTGTAATCGGCTAACGGCTAGCTCACGTGCGGCAAGCTGGGCTTGGGTCAGAGCTTCCACTTCACCCGTGCGGCTGCGATAGCCCCAAAGGTTACGATAAAACCCAACCTGATAAAAGCTGGTGCCCATCACCAGCCCCAAGGGATCGCACCCTGCCTCCCGCATAAGCAAATACTCATTGGTGCTGAGGTCGCTGGAGAAAAAAGATTTTCCAGATTGCTTGCTGATCCGCTGCTGTTGATCAAATCGATGATGAGCGATCGCAAATGGCGCTCCAGTTTGACGGCTAGCCGGTTTTGCCAATGCGGATTGGGCTGACAGAGGGCGCGATCGCAATGGAGCAGAGGATTGTGCCCTAACGACTGCCAGTTTCGTTTGTGTCGTCCGCCAGAGTTTCGCAAAAAGTCCCATACGGCTTTAACCCACTATAAATTTAGCCCACGACGAATCGAGTTAAAGCCTCTCGCACTTCAGCATTTTGAACTGCCATCCGAGCGAGGGCTTCAGCAACTTGCTGACTCCATTCGGCGGTTGGCAGTTCGGTTGTTTTAATTTTGATTCCCCGCACTACCTTAATTACTTTGGCGGACAGATCACCATATTGCTCTCGGCTAACCTGATAATGGTAATCGTCAAAGCAAAGCGTCACCGTGTAGACTGCACCCAACCCAAACAACCGCCGCTCTACTTGCGTATTGCGGGGTAGACCTTTTTCAAACTTTTGAGCCAGCAATGTCAGCAGGTCGCCCGATTCACGCTGATCTAAAGAAAGCGATGCTGCTAATACATCTACTTCCAAGGCTAAGTTGAGATCATCTGTCATACCGCGATCGTCTACTTGAATGCAATGTTCTGGGCATAGGATACCCATAAAACCCTTGACATTTCGGATGCTGGGCAGAATCTCATAGAGTTGCTTTATCTACATAGCCATTGTGTTTCTTATTCGTTCATATTTTTATAAGTAGCCACGGCAGACGGAGAGATGCGGTTGAGGTAGCGGAAAATCCAATATTTGAAAACGGTGTCTAAAATAACGGGGAATGTGGCGATGAATAGAAAGTTAAAATCCCGATTAGGCGGCAATCCAAAATGCTTGGCGAGTCCTTCTAACAGAACTTCCCAGCCGTGAGGAGAGTGAAAGCCAACAAACATATCAGTAAACAAGATGATAATAAAGGCTTTGGCGCTATCGCTTAGTCCATACACGGTTTCATCGATAAAAGATTTGAGCGTTTCTAACCCTCTGCGATTGGTGAGTAGGACGATCGCAAACGCGATCGCAGAGAGTAAATCTGCAAACACATTCTTAACGGCACGGGCACTCAGCCTAGAATAAACCTCTGCAATTTCCTCAGCTTTTTCTGTCAAAAGCGTGTCATTGCTAATCCTCTCTTGCAGCCGGTCTTGAGGTTGAGCCGCACTAAGAAAGCGATCGAACTCTAATCGTTCTCTAAAAGTATTAAATTCTCTCAGCGCTTCTGCTTCTAAGTCAACATTGAGAAAAATACCGGATTGTTCTGGTTGCCACACTCGATCTACCAGTGGACCTACGACAAAAGCTTTGGAAATTTGTTGAGTCAACAGCGGCACAATGATTAACAACAACATTAGCCGAATGGATATTAAGGTCTTTGCTTTAGAAAACCGAAAGGTTTGAACAACCTGAGCCTCAGAATTCGGATCTAAATCTCGCTTAATTCGATTCAGTGTTCCTAAAATTGAGCGGGGCAGCACACCCGTTTTATCTAAAATACTGCTATCGTCGTCGCTCTCTGTGTATACGAGATTACCCGTGTTTTGATCAATCGCAGTGCCATCACGAACCGATAGATTGATGTTATTGGCTTGGGCAAGCGGAACTAACGCAGTGGAATTAACGGATAGAGTTTTGTAGCGATCGAGAATCTGATCAATAAACGTCAGTTTTTCTAATACGGCGGCGGCTTGCTCTTGAGTGCCAATGTAAGAACTACGACGATGATAAAGCGTGGAGTTAGTAGAATCTACAATGATGCGGCTAGCTCTAAATTCTGTTAGACGAACCTCCGCAAATTTTAGATATTTATTGAGTTCAGATTGAAAATAAATAAGCACATTTTCACTGTGCTTGTTGGATTTTTTAGAAATTTTTCCACTATCAAAATGTTGGTCTTCGATCGCTTTGATCATTAAAGCCGCTTCATAGGCTTGTTCAAGTGCTCGTTCTGGAGTTTGGAGGAGCCATTGGTTAGCACCGCGTAAATATCGACTGACTGATGTTAAAAAAGATGATCTCATGATGGGAACAAGTCACCGTTTATAGGTATTTTTAGACAAGTCATTAAAGTTAAGGTATGAGAGATTCTAGCAAAATCACCTGAAAGCAATTGTTTAAACACGAACGAATCTGGATTACAGGCGCAACCCGAAGCGGTAAAACGAGTTACCTCGTTCAGCAATTTTGTCAATGGGTGGCTCAGCCTGACGCGGCTAGGTTGGCTTCCGATACCCCAGCCGCCTTGCCTACAGCAGGTCAAGAACCTGAGAGCGGGCGATCGCCGACTGAACTACCCGGAATTTTAGTCTTTGCAGCAATAGGTGATAATCGGATCGAGTTGGTCGATCGCTTGGTTTCTGCTACTCAAAGTCACTATTCTTTTTATTCCACTACCCCACTTGGTTTTTTTCAGGACGAAGTGACGCTGTTTTGGCCATTGCTAATTCAACAGCTTGATTTGAAGGCGCAGTTTCCCCTGCGGCTCAATCCAGAAAATGAGCAAGAGCTTGCTGCCCGGTTGTGGCAACCGGAGATTGATCGGGCGATCGGGGCACAGGCAGGAGTGAACGAGGCGCGACTTGTCAGAAAAATTTTGGATCTGTTGCAACTGGCAGCGCTGGCAGGGATTCCCGTTGATGATATTCCTACGCTGCTGCAACAAGGATTGGTAGAACAAAATGGTGAACTGCCGATCGCATTTGAAACTGTTGGGATACTGTTGCAGCAATGGCAGCAGTGGTGTTTGGAGCGAGGGTTGCTGACCTATGGAATTACAGCAGGGTTGTATTGGCAATATTTACTGGAGCATCCTACCTACCAATCGCACTTAGTCCAGCGCTATCCGTTGATTTTGGCGGATGACGTGGATGAGTACCCCGCGATCGCTCGGCATCTGTTTGAACAATTGCTCAATGCTGGAGCCTCTGCTGCATTCACCTTTAATCCCGATGGAGCGATACGCCTAGGCTTGGGAGCCGATCCTAGCTATTTGGCAGCACTCGCCAATCGGTGCGAAGTGGTGGAATTGAGCGATCGCCCCGTCCCCAGCTTGTTGGACGATCTTGGCGAAAGCCTGGTAGAGTTCGCCATCAATCCGATGATCTTTTTGGCATTACCAGAGTCAATCCAATCGATTCAAACCGTTTCGCGATCTGATTTATTGCGGCAAACGGCAGAGACGATCATTGCCGCTGTGCAAACGGGGCAAGTGGAGCCGAGACAGATTGCAGTGATTAGCCCCGGTTTAGATGCGATCGCCCGGTATGCCCTAATCGACATTCTGACCAAGCATCAAATTCCAGTGGAATCGCTCAACGATCAGCGCCCCCTGATTAGCTTTGCCATTGTCCGCGCCCTACTGACCTTGCTAGCGCTGGTTTATCCCGGCTTAGGTCGCTTGGTGGATCGGGATGCGATCGCTGAAATGCTGGTTGTGCTGGGCGATCGAGGACAAACTCTCGACAGCCGCTCAGCAGCCCCCTCTTCCCCATCCACCCGACGACCCACTCACTCCACTCTTACCATCGATCCCGTTCGTGCTGGCTTACTTGCCGACTATTGCTTTGCCCCTCATCCAGATCGCCCTCGGTTGCTACCTGCCACGACCTTCCCTCGATGGGATCGGCTGGGCTATCAAACCTCAGAGGCATATCAAGCAGTCGTTCAATGGATCGAAACGCAGCAAGACCAACTCGATCAACGCCTGATTCCGAATGCAGTCTCATTGCTCGATCGCGCGATTCAGCATTTTCTAGCAGGCGGTAGCTCTTTAGCCTTTGATCAATTATCTGCCTTGCGTCAACTGCTCGAAACCGCACAGCACTATTGGGAAGTTGCGGATCGGTTGCGCCGCAGTGATGCTGCTTTTGGCGATCGCGGAACAAATCGCCATGAGGCTCCAGCCGCAGCGACTATCAGCCAATTTATCCAGCTTTTACGCAACAGCGCCGTTACCGCCAATCCCTATCCCGTGCGCCCCCTGGGGTCAGCGAGTAATGCCGTTACGTTGGCGACTGTGTTTCAATATCGCTCTAGCCGCCGCGTCCATCGTTGGCAGTTCTGGTTTGATGCCGCCTCTCCTCGGTGGCTCAGCGGTGTGGATGCCCTGTTCGCGGCTCCGTTATTTTTGCAACAGTGGTCAGGCGGTCTGTGGACTGCTGCCGACGCGATGGATGCCAATGAGCAACGCCTGCGCCGCATTTTGCTCGATTTGCAAGCACGAACGGAATCACGGATTTATCTATGCCACAGCGACTTAGCAACCAATGGTCAAGAACAAACAGGCTCGTTGCTAACCCTGGTGAATGCGGCGACTCCAATCACGCCGTTGTGATGTAACCAGCATCAGACAAATGGCGCATAGGTTTGCGTTAAGACGCAATGGAGGATTGAATATTATTTCCTATAGTGGAAAATAGGCGCTGTCAAGCATCCATGACATCCCGTGAGATCAAGGGAGGGATTAAGGCTGGTCTCGTAGCGCCGGTTCAATCAAGGAAACGGTTTGTATTATGAACGAATTAGTAGAATTTTATCGAGGATGGATGATTGAAGTAACGGCAGCAGAGAGCGGTTTGCAGTTGTGTTGTCGTTCCCCTCTTGGCGAAAAATTGGAAGATTCGATGGGGCACCAAGATTGTCAACTTGCGATGGCTATAGCATTTCGGTTGATTGATCATTTTTTTGCCTGTCAATCGCTGCGGCAAGTGTTGCGAGAGATGTATGAAGCAGAATCGCTCAGCTTTGAAGAGTGGCACCAGCTTGGGCGATCGCTCGATTTAGCATCCCGCCATCAGTTTACGCAGTTGCCTTCCTAACTAAGATCACAGTGCAGTCACAATTTCGGGCGATCGCTTCTGGAATATTGCCCTGAATTGCCTGCTGCAACAGCCCTTCCCGACTCGCGCCCAACACAATCACATCACACTGATTATTTTTCGCCATGTCTACCACCGCTTCTGCCACCGACTGGGCGCAAACCGATGTAATCACGACCGATGCTTGAGCGTGCTGCTGAAGAAATGCCGCGCTTTTTTCAAGCGGGCTAATATCGTAGCTCTGATCATGAGGGGCAGACACATGGCACAGGAAAATTTCTGGCGCTTGGGTCAACGAGACTAAGGCAGGTAGCAGGGTCACGGCATAGTCTGCATTGGGTCCTCCGCCAATGGGCACCAGCCACCGTTTTAGCTGGGTTAACCTAAGCACCATTGCCAGCGATGATTGTTCTGTTTCATCAGAGGTCACATGAGAGCCAATCAACGCATCGCCCATTTTGACTAGCACCACATCGCAATCTGCCTGCCGAATGGCAGTATCGACCGTATCACCAAAAATCCGTCCCGGTGTCGAGGTGCTGCCTTTCCAGCCCATCAGCAGCAGATCAATATGGCGCTCCTTCACAGTTTCTAGAACGGCTTCGGCTGTGCTATGAGCGGCTCGAATTTGAGTATGCACTGGAATGCCCCAGATATTTCCTTGATGAACGGCACGTTTGAGAATGCGGCGACTGAGGGTGGTATTCACGGCTGTTTCCGAGGGTGAACTGTGGCGCGGCACGGCGATCACTTGCAGGCATTCGATTTCGTAGTTGCGATCGCGGGCAATCACCAGTGCCAGCTTCATTAGCCCGTTCATCGTTTGAGGATTGCTCAGTGGCACCAATAACCGCCCCCGCCCTAAAGCCGGCGATCGCGTTTGATACACCACATAGGATGGCTCCGGCTGCGGACCGACGCGATCGGAGCCACCCCGCAGTTTCTCCGACTCCACTCGCAAAATATCACTCCGAGTAATAATGCCAACCAGCTTGCGATGCGAGACGACGGGCAACCGAGAAAGCTTATAGCTGGATAAGAGATGGAGCACTTGGCTGAGCGTGTCTTCTGGCGTAACAGTAATGGGTTGCGGAGTCATAATGTCTTTTAAAACCGCCCGATCAGGCAATTGTAGATTAGTAATTTTATCCAAATCGGTTTGTGTCACAATGCCCACCAGTCGCCCCTGATTCACCACTGGAAACCCACGATGGTGAGACTTGGCAAAGGCTTCCATCACTTCTACTAAGGTCATTTGGCTAGGCAGCGTTTCTACTTTTTTTTGCATAACCTCAGCCGCCGTTAACGTTGTCCACAACCCATCGCTAATGACCTCTGGGTCAAGGTAAATCCCTTTTAGCTCTAATAAATGGGTATAGAGAGAACCCGGATTAAGCCACTCAGCGACTAAGTAGGCTGTAACCGAGCAAATCATTAGCGGCAAGATCAGGTTGTAGTTGAGGGTGGTTTCAAACACAATCACGATTGCCGTAATTGGCACCTTCGCCACTGCCCCAAAAAAACCGCCCATTCCAGTTAAGGCATAAATAATTGGCTCCCCGCCTGACACGGTTCCGGCAACTAACCCCACCAACTGCCCCAACGCTGCCCCTAGCACCAAGCTGGGGATAAACAATCCTCCAGGCGTTTCAGCACTGCACGCCAGAACTGACAAGACAAACTGCACGACAAAAGCACTGGCAGTAATCCGCCAATCGGCAGTGCCCATGGTTAAAAAACCCTGAAGCGTGGTGGTATCGCGAAAAGCAGGAGGCAATAGGGCGATCGCGCACCCAGAGATCAGTCCTGCCAATCCAATCTTCCACGGCAAACTAAACCGCAAATAGCGGCGGCTAAATTTCAAGCTTTCCACAATACTGCGGTTAAATGCTGCGGCAAAAATTCCAGTCAACACGCCCAATAACAGAAAAAATGGAATTTCTTCAGGCGAAAAACTGGTTTGATTCAGCGTAGACTGACCCACTAAAGTTAGGCTAGGTCCTGACAACACCCGTGAAACGACCCCGCCCGTAAACGAAGCCAAAATTGCCGTTCCCAACGTCAAGCTGGAGACATCGTGCAGCAATTCTTCAATCACGAACAGCACCCCCGCGATCGGTGCATCAAAGCCTGCCGCTAAACCCGCCGCCGCTCCTGCCGCAATCAGTTGACGTTGATGATCGGGCGAACCCGGCGACCATCGACTGAGTTGGGCTGCCAATGCCGCCCCAATTTGCACCGTCGGACCCTGCCGACCCAGCACTAATCCAGAGCTTAGTGCCAGCAGGGTGCTGAGGAGCTTGACGATCGCCACCCGCAAATTTAATGCGATCGGCACATAAGCCAAGGCGGCTTTAACTTGAGGAATACCGCTGCCAGACGCTTCTGGGGCTAAGCGCTCAATCAACACGCCCGATAACATACCGCCCACTAGCCCAACCATTGGCAGCAGCACCCCGGCAGGCAGCAACAACGATTCCCGCACTCGCCAACTTCCAAACCAGTAAACCCCTTGCTTCAGGAGCACTGCCGCCGATGCTGCAACTAACCCAATTAGAACCGCTTCAAAAATTGCTAAACGCTTTGGTTTCAACAGTTGGCGGAAGGAGTTGAAAGCAGGAGGAGGCAACATAAGTTATGTAGAAAATACAACCAAACGCTTTACAACCATTGAGAAAAAGAAAATCTTCTCAGATGAGTCCTCTGCCCCGGCAAATAAGAATAGATGAATAGGAAAAAAGCAGTTTGAAGGCTTTAACTACCCATAAGCACCTGACATCTTAACTTTAGAGAAAAAGGAGAACCATTGTTAAACTAAATGACCAACCGATAAAAATAGCAATGGAAAAGCACGGATTCAGTCTATTAATACTTTACGGGGGCTGCGATCGCAATGGGACAAAACTCTACACTGCCCATAAATTCTCGCTAACCTGCTAAATCCGCCCTGTCCTATGACTTTAATAGTTTTGAGTACCCAACATTGCCTAAATATCTTTTTTAATGATTTACGCCTCGGCAGTAAGATTCTATTTCAACAAACAAATCCGATTTCTAAACTGTATATTTGAAAGATCAGTAAGGTTTCTATAAGCAGAAAACATGGTATCAATAGAGTATGACGACGCAAGTTACTCGGAGCCAATGCAATCCAAAGCAATCGTTTTGAGTGACCGTTAATCTCATATTTGCCTAATAATTAAGACTCTTTTGCAGTACTTTAATGATTAAGAAGAAGAAAGCTGAACCCCTAACCGGTGACCCCTTGCTCAAAAAAGTTAGGGAACTAGAAACCTTTACCAAAGAAGCAAAAGCAAGAGAATGCGGGTATTACACCATCACAAAAAATGGTGTAGAACGGGTCAACATGATGAAATTCCTCAATGCTCTGATTGATGCAGAAGGGATTGAGTTAGATGGAAAAATGGGTTCAAATGGGCGGGGCGGCAGGAGTGCTAGCTATCGAATTAGCGTGCAGTCTAATGGAAACCTGTTGATTGGCGCTGCCTACACCAAACAGATGGAACTCAAGCCCGGAGATGAATTTGAAATTTCCTTAGGGCGTAAGCATATCCAGTTGAAACAAATTGACTCGTCGGAGTCAGAAGATTAAAGGCGCTAATGTAAGCAGCAAACCTAGGGGTTATCAATCTGCCTTTTGGGTTTGGTGCGAAGTTTGCGTTAACTTTGAGAGAAGTTTAGGCAGATTTTGTTGATATTGGGCTAAATATTTATTGGGTAGGTCTCATTATTATGGAATCAGTTGACTGGACGATAGTTCTTCCCGCAATGCTCGCGATCGCAATCTTCGTAGGCGGCATGTCCATGATGTTTACTGGCATCTGGACTAGTCGAAATCGCTAAGGCTGGTCAATTAAGCGAAACCAATTGATTGCTTTAAGCCGTTAAAGAGATGGTTGTAGATTGGACAATAGCTTTAGATTCTTGCGCTGACACTTCTATTAGGTAAGGCTGCAAAGTGTTTTGAGTGATTGCAAGACTGTAAGCCAAACGAATTTGATCCTGTTCCAGTAAGCCTATTACTTGATGGGGATTGTCCCGCTTCACCACTGGCAACTGTCGTAATCCCCGTGTTGCCATGCGCGATTGAACATGGGAGATCGCTTCATCTTCATAAGCGCACAAAACTTCCTTGGTGCAAATGTCTAATAGGGTATCACCCTGGTGAGATAGGAATTCGTTCCTCTGAGTCTCTGGGGCGATCGACTCCCACTGGGCGATCGCCCGATTGATATCTTGCAGCGTCACAATTCCAACTAATTGCTCCTGCGCGTCCACAATTAGCGCACTGTGAGCTTGATGTTGCACAAGTGCTAATCCTCCAGCCAAAATCGATAATGCGCCAGAAAGCAGCAAATAATCTTGCCGCATCGCTTGCCCCACCCGCAGGTGCTGCATAATTTCTAGTCGCTGATCTGACTCTTTTTCTAGGGCGGGTTCAAGAGTTGGGAGTCGGCTAGTAATCGGTTTAAGCCACTCAACGAGCCAAACGCTCAAGCCCACTGCTGCCATCAACGGTAAAATGATCCGATAATCGCGAGTCAATTCAAACAGCAACAAAATTGCCGTTAGGGGTGCCCGCACACTCGCCGCCAACACGGCTGCCATACCCACCATCGCATAGGCAGGAGGAGCCGCAATATTGGCTGAAATAATCAGGGGAAACAACCCTAGAATTTTACCGTAAGCAGCTCCTAAGGAAGCTCCTAAAAACATGGCAGGCGCAAACAATCCGCCCACAAACCCGCTGCCCAAACTCAGCGCAGTCAACAACAACTTGACAATGAGCAGGGACATCAGCAACGGCAAGGAAAACTGCACATCCCGCAGCATTGCTTCAATTGTCTCATAGCCAATTCCCAAAACTTGAGGAAAGACCAGTGCCACAGCGCCAATGCAGACCCCGCCAACCACAGGACGAAACCCAGGCGGAATCTTTTCCATCCTGCCGAACCCTTGGATCTTGCCCTGAAAAAACCGCTGGGAAAACTGAATCGCTTGGACATAGGCGATGGAAACCAAACTGGCAAGCAGCCCTAATCCCAAATAAAGCGGCAGTTCTAAAGGGCTGCGAACTTCGTAACTCGGTAAAGTGAACGCGGGTTGCCCCCCTAACCCAATCTGTGAAATCAATGCAGCGACTACGGCAGACAGTAGCACTACACTGACTGAAGAGGTGGCAAACGTTGTGCCCAAAACGACTTCTAACGCAAAAAAGACTCCTGCGATCGGAGCATTAAATCCAGCGGCGAACCCAGCGGCGGCTCCGGCACCCAATAGCAATCGCTGTCGTTCCTGGGAAACTTTCAAAACTTTCCCCAGGAAAACTCCCACATTACTGCCGATTTCCACACTGGGTCCTTCCGGTCCTAAAGACGCTCCAGTTCCTAAGGACACCGCAGCCGCGATCGCCTTAATCGTTCCTTTAGCCGCAGAAGCAGTTGCAGCACTTGGGGGCGACGAAACCAGCGATGACAGCGTTGGGCCAAAATCCTGCCATTGCCAACGCAACAACCCAACCATGAAGCCACCCAAAATGGGAACTAACGCCAAAGTCCATGCACCCCAACCAAACACCATACCCATGAAATATTCCAGCATGAGTGAGTGAATCTGCTGGATTAAATAGTGAAAAATGACTACTGCAATTCCAGTACTGCCGCCAATTAACAACGCCAGCAGCAGTACGACCGTTTCGGGAGAAGCTTGTAGCCGATGGGGAAGTGGAGGAGAGGACGGTGAAAGCAGAGGAGGAGACAGTGCAGAGGGGGCTGAGGGACTAGGTGTCATTAATGGAAAAATGAAGCTGAGTCTAATTTTTATGTCTATTCATTATTTTGAGCTATTTTGCTTAAACTCGACGACACAAATTAATTTTCCTCAAAAATGCCGTTGAAAAATGCCACAGTTTCCTTTAACTCGGCGATAAAAACATCAATTTCGGCGGGAGTGTTATAGAAGTAGAGGCTGGCACGGGCGCTAGAGGAGATATTCAAAAGGCGGTGTAGAGGTTGGGTGCAATGATGTCCAGAACGAATGGCGACCCCAGCTTGATCGAGCAAGGTTGACAGATCATTCGCATGAACATCGCCCACCGTAAACGCTGCCAAGGCTGCCCGTCCGCTGCCGTCTGCTTTGGGTTTAGGTCCCAAAGTTTGCAGGTTGGGGATTTGCTCAAGCTGCTGAAACAGGTAAGCCGTCAGTTCTTCTTCATAGGCGTGAATCTTGTCCATGCCGATCGCGCTCAGGTAGTCGATCGCGGCACCGAGGGCAATTGCCTCTGCGATCGCCGGGGTTCCGGCTTCAAACTTGTGGGGCAGTTCTGCATAAGTGGAGTGATCAAAAAACACATCGGCAATCATCTCGCCACCGCCCATAAACGGAGGCATGGCATTCAGCAAATCCAGCTTTCCGTAGAGAAAACCAATCCCCGTCGGCGCACACATTTTATGTCCAGAAGCCACGAGCCAATCGCAGTCAATATCCTGAACATCTAGCGGCAAATGGGGCGCACTCTGACAAGCATCGATCAACACCTTTGCGCCATAGCGATGTGCCTCCACGCAGATTTCCTTCACCGGATTGATGCAGCCCAAGGTGTTAGAAACATGCACCACCGACACAAGTTTCGTTTTGTCCGACAGTAGGGATTTGAACTGTTCAAAGTCAAATTCTTGCGTATCCGTGAGTTGCACAAACTTCAGCACTGCGCCCGTTTTCTGCGCCACAAACTGCCACGGCACAAGATTGCTGTGGTGTTCCATCACCGTCAGGATAATCTCATCTCCGGGCTGTAAATTATTCATGCCCCAGCTATAGGCAACCAGGTTAATCGCTTCACTGGCATTGCGGGTGTAAATAACTTCATCGCGAGAGGCGGCATGGATAAAAGCAGCAATCTTATCCCGTGCGCCTTCGTAGGCATCCGTAGCGCGAGAACTGAGGGTGTGCGCCCCTCGATGCACATTGGCGTTGTCGTGTTCATAGTAATATCGCAGAGCATCCAACACCGCGATCGGCTTTTGGGAGGTGGCGGCATTGTCCAGATACACCAGTGGTTTGCCGTTCACGTCCTGATTGAGTACAGGGAAATCATTGTGAACAGTTGCAGCAAGGGTTTTAGCTTGAGTAAACGTCATGGCGCAAAAAGATAAGGGATTAGCAATGTTAGGACTGTTGCGGTCGAGCGATCGCGCTCAGTCGATCTTTCAGCGAAGCAACGGGAACTTGATCGATTACCTCATAGGCAAAGGCATAGGTCAGTAATTGACGAGCATTTGCTTCATCAATACCGCGACTTTGTAGATAAAATACTTCATCGTTGTCGAGTTGGCTAACCGTGGCTCCGTGGGCGCACTTGACGTTATCGGCAACAATCTCAAGTTGAGGTTTAGTATCGATTCGGGCTTTCGGCGATAGTAAGAGAGTGTTGCTCAACTGTCCGGCGTTGGTGAGTTGGGCGGCTTTAGGCACCAACACTTTACCGTTAAAAATTGCATGGGCATGACCATCGACAATACATTTATGAATCTGATGACTGGTGCTGTGGGGCTTAGTGAACGCGATCGCGCTGTGAGTATCACTAACCTGATCCCCTGTAATCATCGTCAGTCCGTTCAATACTGTATCTGTTTGTTCACCCGTTTGATAAACCTCCAGGTTATGGCGCGACAAGTTGCCGCCTAAGCTAATCGCATTGCAGGTATAACGAGAATCTCGTGCTTGAGTCGCGATCGTTTTGCCAATATGAAACGCTTCAGCACTATCCCGCTGTACTCTCGTATGATTGACCTCAGCGCTTTCTGAAACCACAATTTCTGTGACTGAGTTAGTGAAATATACGCCTTCATGTAGAGCGACAAAATCTTCAATCAGAGTGAGCTTGCTGCCAGGCTGAGCAATGACAAGACAACGAGAATGAGAGAGAAAGGGTTGAGTGGCAGTGGCCACATACAAAATTTGAATGGGGATATCAATTACTTGATCTTTTTCAACCCAAATTAAAGCACCATCGGCAAAGCTAGCAGTATTCAAGGTTGTAAACACCTCTTCTGCTCCTGGCTGTTGAGCAAGCTGAGTTGAGAAATCTTTGAACCCTGCTGCCGTTGGCAGATTGGTGACTAATACTCCATCGGGCAAGCCATCTACCGCCGACAACGCAGGATCATACACCCCATTGACAAATACCAAGCGACTGCTAACGGCTTCTGGCAGAATAAATGGCTGAATGTGAGGAAAGCTTAAGGTGGAGTGATCCGTCACTGCTTGAAATTTGACTTGTAGCAGATCTGATAAATCAGTGAACCGCCACTCTTCATCGCGAGTCGATGGAATCGCCAGTGATTGGACAATGGCAGTGGCGCGATCGCGAATCCCCTGCCATTCAATCAATGATTCAGGCAGTGAAACCCGCAGATTCAGCAAGGTTTGTAGATAAGCAGCGCGATCGCCCTTGCCAGAAAATCCCCCGGTGCCAACATCGGAAACAGTCGATAGTTCAATCATCGTGCTGCAACCTCCTCTTCCCGAATCCAAGTGTAGCCGCGCTCTTCCAGTTCTAGCGCTAGTTCTTTGCCGCCCGTCGTGACGATCTGCCCGCCTTCCATCACATGCACATAGTCGGGCACAATGTAATCCAGCAAGCGCTGATAGTGGGTAATCAACAGCACCGCGTTATCGGGTGTCGTCAACTGATTCACGCCACCGGACACAATCCGCAGGGCATCGATATCAAGTCCAGAATCGGTTTCATCCAAAATCGCCAGTTTCGGCTCCAGCAGCGCCATTTGCAGAATTTCGTTGCGCTTTTTCTCGCCACCGGAAAAGCCTTCGTTGACGCTGCGATCGAGAAACGCTGGATTCATCTTCACGACATCCAGCTTTTGCTGCACCAAGTCTTCAAAATCGAAGGTATCCAGTTCCTCCAGCCCCGCAAACTTACGCTTGGAGTTATACGCCACTCGCAAAAAGTCGAGATTGCTGACCCCAGGAATTTCGATCGGATATTGAAAGGCGAGAAAGATGCCAGAACGCGATCGGTCTTCTGCTTCCAACTCCAACAAATTTTGTCCTAAATAGGTGATTTCTCCACCCGTCACGGTGTAGTCAGGATGCCCCGCCAACACTTTGGAAAAGGTGCTTTTTCCCGATCCATTTGGTCCCATGATCGCGTGAATTTCACCCGCTTTGACTTCCAAATTCAACCCTTTGAGAATGGAGATTCCATCCACTTCAGCCGTCAAATCTTTCACCGACAAAATCACTTCACTGTTCTCTTGAATCATCATTCGACTCCCAAACTAATTTCACCCAAAATCATTTCTTAAATCTAAATAAGCTATGTCTTCAGCTAGCGGCAGTAAGCAATTCTGTTGTTGTCGCCGGATTCTTCTTTAATGCCGATAGGGGAACATATCGTTGACCTTGGGTAAAAGCGTAGGGTCTACCTGCGGCATTTCTAAGATCATTCCTAATATCTTGCGTCAATTTAATTGTGTCTGATGAGTTAGGAGATGATAAGAAGAAGACTTTGAACTTTCCACCATATCTAGGACTATTCTGGCTTTTCAACTCAATGACTAGTTCACGTAATTTGGACTGAGTTTCCGGAGTTAATTTAGACTGGGTTTCCGAAGTTGATTCACTAGCAACCTCGATCGCTTCTTCGCTTAGATCAATCTCTTCCACAGGGTCATGTAAGATTTTTGCAATGTGCTTGTCAATTGCGCCATTGTGATAAAAACCCATATATTCCACAGGCTGAAATGAGCGATTGGGTTGACAAACATAAACTGAGAAATTTCGGTAATCTTCGATCGCTGATCTAGCTGGAACAATTAGAACAGCGTCAGACTTACCACTGTTTACCAAACGTTCAGCAAATAACATCTGAACCAATTCCCGTAGCAAGAATCGCTCTTGCTCACTAGGAGGGGAAACATTCGAGGTTAACCAGGATTCGCCAGTTTCAGTGTTTTCAGCAGTTGTAGTAATTTCAGCGATCGCGGCATATAAATCATTAAAACTTGCCCAGACCACTAAATCAGAACCCATATTTTTGATTGCTTCAGGCTCCTCGTAGTCTGGTGTCAAGACAATTAGCCTTTTCTTATTCGTATCCGTATTAGGCTGTTGCAGTAAGGAATTTAGATGCCTTCTTAATTGAGCAGGATCAACTGTATTCTGAACAACCTTTGTTTCAATCCAATAAGCAAACGATGCCTGTATTGCACCATCTGGCACGCTATCTGCTCCTTTTGGCTTGATTTGGTTTCTGATTTCCAAGAGAGGAATGTTTGGTTCCTCACATAAAATCTGGAGAATCCGCTCTACCAATGCGAAAGAAATACGCTCAAATACTGCAAGAATGCTTGCTGTAACGCGATTTTCTCCCTGGCTGTAGCGTGAAAATAACGGGTTAGGCATACTGAAGTTTGAAAACGAACTCTACATCAACAACATTCGAGCCAACAACTTGTGTTCGATTTGGAATCAGGCAGGCATCCGCGATCGCTTGGCGATTCTCACACTGCACTCGGACATAATGACTAACCCACGCTGCCTTCGAGTTTGAGGGCGAGTAGCTTATCGGCTTCGGCGGCGAATTCCATTGGTAGTTGGTTAAAGACATCGCGACAGAACCCGCTGATGATCATCGAAACTGCATCTTCCGCTGAGATGCCGCGCTGCTTGAAGTAAAACAGTTGGTCTTCCCCAATCTTGGAAGTGGAAGCTTCGTGTTCGACTTTGCCCTTGTCGTTCTGGACTTGGATATAGGGGAACGTATTTGCCCGAGCATTGTCGCCAATCAACATCGAGTCGCACTGGGAATAGTTGCGTGCGCCCGTCGCTTTGGGATTAATTTTGACCAAGCCGCGATAGCTGTTTTGAGAATTTCCAGCAGAAATGCCTTTAGAAATAATCGTGCTTTTGGTGTTCTTGCCGATGTGAACCATCTTGCTGCCTGTATCGGCTTGCTGGTAGTTGTTGGTCAACGCCACTGAGTAAAATTCACCGACGGAGTTGTCGCCCACTAGCACACAGCTTGGATACTTCCAGGTGATCGCTGATCCGGTTTCTACCTGAGTCCAGGAGATTTTGGAGTTCACGCCCTGACACAACCCGCGCTTGGTGACGAAGTTGAAGATGCCGCCTTTGCCTTCTTTGTCGCCGGCGTACCAGTTTTGCACCGTGGAATATTTGATGTCGGCATTGTCCATGGCTACCAGTTCCACGACAGCCGCGTGAAGCTGGTTGGTGTCATACATGGGGGCAGTGCAGCCTTCTAGATAGCTGACGGAACTGCCTTCCTCTGCCACGATCAGTGTCCGCTCGAACTGTCCAGAATCGCCATTGTTGATGCGAAAATAAGTAGACAACTCCATCGGACATTTTGTGTCTTTGGGAATGTAGACAAAGGAGCCGTCGCTGAAGACTGCTGCATTCAGTGCCGCAAAGTAATTGTCTGCAACGGGGACGACGCTGCCTAGATATTTTTTGATTAATTCAGGATGTTCGTGAACCGCTTCGGAGATGGAGCAGAAGATGACCCCGACTTCTCCTAGTTTTTCTTTGAAGGTGGTGGCGATCGAAACGCTGTCAAAAATCGCATCCACAGCCACATTACTCAGCCGCTTTTGCTCCGATAGAGAAATACCTAGTTTCTCGAAAGTGTCGAGCAGTTCGGGGTCAACTTCGTCCAGGCTTTTCTTTTTCTCTGTAACTTTAGGAGCCGAGTAGTAAATGATGTTTTGGTAATCGATCGCGGGATAGCCCACCTCCGCCCAATTCGGCTCAGTCATCTTCAGCCATTGGCGATAGGCTTTGAGGCGAAACTCTAACATAAACTCAGGTTCGTTTTTTTTCTTAGAAATCAGACGAACCACGTCTTCGCTTAAGCCACGAGGAATCGTATCGGATTCAATGTTGGTGACAAACCCATATTTATAAGGCTGATTGACCAGATTTTGAACGGATGCAGTCATCGAAGTGTTCTCTCTGAGGGATCGGATTTTGGAGGAAAGAGCATGGATTGAAGATTGGAGATTTCGCATTTAATCTTTCAATCTTCAATCTGCTCTCTAAAAGTGCTACGCCTGATTGGTGACAGCGCGAATTTCGTCAAGGGAAATTTCTTGTTGGTCGCCCACAAACGGGTTGTCGGTCGTGAGGAAGAGCATACAGTGACATTCTTTGCGCTCCCGCATCGGCACGCAGGGGCAGTTCCAATAAACGGCTGCCGCTTCGGCTTCCTTATCTTCATAATGGCGACAAGGGCAAAGGGGAGCGCCCAAATCATCTTTATGCTTGGCAAGCCCTTCGATCACAACAGCAGTGACGCTTAGGTCGGAGCAAAAATAAGTGCCCGTATTTTTGGCGTACTTCTCGGAGAAGTGGCGCATGGCTTCGAGGCTTTTTTCAGTAGCTTGGGTGGGTGTGTTCATTCGACAGGCAATTTGTAATTTTAAAGATAATGCGTTAAATGGATTCTATAATTAAACAACACTATTGTTTCTTAACTTATTGTACGTCACTTTAGCAATAATATTGTTGTTAAAGTCAAGGTGGTTTGAAGCTTTTGGTTGAGCGGTTATCGGTGAGTCCCTAGCCGTGCCCCCAGCCCTCACTCTCATCTCTCATCCCTGACCATGACTACCACTCAGCAGCCTTCGACAAAGCAAGATATCCTGCAATCCCTGCTCAAGCAGGGACAAGCCACCGCTCAAAATTTGGCTGAACGGTTGCATATCAGTCCTCAAGCGGTGCGTCGTCACTTAAAAGATTTGGAAGAAGAAGGGCTGATTGTGCATGAGGCGGTGCAGTCGGGGATGGGTCGCCCTAGTCACACTTATGGTTTAAGCCAATCTGGACGCGATCGCTTTCCCGATCGCTCTGACAAGTTTGCAATTTCTTTGTTAGACACTTTGGCAGAAACCGTCAGCAAAGAGCAGATGAAGTCGATTTTGCACAAACAGTGGCAGCGCAAAGCGTTGGAATATCGCGATCGCATTGGGTGCGGTTTACTCAAAGATCGCGTCAGTAAGCTGGCTGAAATCCGTCAAGCAGAAGGTTATATGACAGAGTGCCATTCTATCGATGTGGATGGGGCAGTGGCAGAGGGGAATCGATTTGTGCTGACGGAGCATCACTGCGCCATTTCTCAAATTGCCGAATCCTTTCCTAGCGTGTGTGGGCATGAGTTAGAAATGTTTGCCGTGGCGCTGCGAGACTGCACCGTAGAGCGCACTCACTGGCTGGTAAATGGAGAACATCGCTGCGGTTACCTGATTCAGCCGAAGTAGAAAGAAAAAGATTCAACAAAAAAGCTCTTTTACCAGTTAGCACCATGCAGCGCTTATCAAGAAAATCGGGATGTCTCTTCAGCTTTACGCTGCTCCTCAGCCTATTGCTAATCTTGCTTGGGGTGGTTGTTATGGTAGTACAGTTGTGCATTCTCACCTATTTTCTTGGCAGCTTTGAATCATCGCTATTAGCACTATCAGCCAAAAACACAGCGCCAAGCCCTCAATTT
>JBGTAZ010000363.1:0-5882 GCA_041749615.1 Leptolyngbyaceae cyanobacterium
TGGCTATTGAGCCAAATTTAACCCTCTCACCACCTGCCGCTGATCAACCTGCTCCAGCAACTAAGCAAGCAAGATCGGCATCCATGGTGATGGCAATGGAGCCAGAGGCGAGTCCTTCTATGACCCAGGTTACTTCTGTCTCCCAACTGACGGATGTTAGACCCACAGATTGGGCATTCCAGGCGCTCCAGTCTTTAGTAGAGCGCTACGGTTGCATTGTTGGCTATCCCGACAAAACGTTTCGAGGTAACCGTGCCTTGACTCGGTTTGAGTTTGCCGCTGGTTTAAATGCGTGCCTAGACAAAATTCAAGAATTGATTGCCGCAGCAACGGCTGATTTCGTCAAGAAAGAAGACTTGGAAGTTGTTAAAAAGCTGCAAGAAGAATTTGCCGCTGAACTGGCAAGCCTGCGCGGGCGGGTTGAAGCGCTAGAAGTGCGCACTGCCACCCTTGAAAAACAGCAGTTTTCCACCACTACTAAACTGTCGGGTGAGGTGATTTTTACGATCGCCGATGCTTTTGGCGACTTTCCTAGAGACGGCGACACCAACACCGTCTTTAACAATCGGGTTCGGCTCAACTTTCTGACGAGTTTCACGGGGAAAGATCGCTTGAGAGTTCGGATTCAGGCGGGTAACGCGGTTCGATTGCTCAGCAATCCTACCATTCCCAACGCAACGAATAACTACCAACGAACCAATGAGGGGAACCTTCCCTATGATGGCGCGGGTATTGCGGCAGGCGGTGTTGTGACCGATTCCAACAACGGTAACAACAGCGTGTTTCTGGATGTGCTGGATTACCGCTTCCCAGTCGGCAATAACGTAACCGTTTCAGTGTTTGGCAATGGTGGACTACACCACTACTATGCTGATACCGTCAATCCCTTCTTTGACGGCGGTGGCGGGGGGCAAAATGCCATTTCTCGATTTGCTGAGCGGAATCCAATCTATCGAATTGGACCGTTTGGGGCAGGGATTGGAGTGAACCTCAAACTTAACGACAACTTTAAGTTTGACGTAGGGTATCTCTCCAATACCGCTAACAATCCGGGAAGCGATGCAGGGCTATTTAACGGCAACTACTCTGCTTTGGCGCAGTTGGTCTTTAGCGGCGGTACTAAATTCAAGCTGGGATTGACCTATGTGCGGGGCTATGAGAGAAATAACCCTGGTTTAGCGGCTGGCAACAACCTAAATTTCGGTGGAACGGGATCAACCTTTGCCAACTTGAATAATAATTCGTTGCTTCAGGGGCGATCGTTCCCGGTTGAGAGTAACTCTTTTGGCGTTCAAGCGTCCTTCCGACCCACTCCTGGCATTGTCGTCAACGGTTGGGGTGGCTATACAGATGCCAATCTGATTGGATTGGGCAGTGCTGACATTTGGAATTTTGCCCTCGCGGTTGGCTTTCCAGATCTGGGCAAAAAGGGTAACTTTTTAGGCTTTGTTGGAGGGGCAGAACCGACCTTGAGAGGGATTGGCTTTCCTGGTGCTCGCTTGAGTCCAGCGTTTGCTAGCAGAAGTCAAGATTTTGCGCTCCACTTTGAGGCGTTTTACAAGTACCAACTCACCGATAATATTTCGATTACGCCGGGTGTCATCTATCTGCCTAGCGTCAATCAGAATGCGGGGATTCCCGGTAGCAATTCTAATAGTGATGTGGTGATTGGCGTGGTGCGAACGACCTTCGCGTTTTAGCTTCTAAACTTAGAGGATGTCTTAAAACTGAGGCATCCTCTTGGTTGCGATCGCTTAAGGGTCGATCTCTTACAGCCATTTTCAGATTAATGTGCCACGCTTGCAAACTCTATAAGCCCCCTAAATCCCCCAATTCTGGGGGACTTTGGCTCTAGTTCCCCCCAGAATTGGGGGGCTAGGGGGGCGAAAACTGCTGTAAGTGTCGATCGCTCGCCTTTTGCTCAACGTTTGATCGCTTCTGATACCAATTTATTTTCTCCTTTCATCAATGAGTTCCCTTATTCAGATGACTCATGCGATCGCGGCAAACCCTAGTTGATCTGTTCTCAACATTTATCCGGTTTGAGGCGGATACCTTCAGCAGTTGGAGCAGTGCCCCAAAACTGCGACGCAGCATGGAACACTTGATAAAGTCGTCAACAGTAGACCCCTCAGAACAGTTGTGGGCGCTGTATTGGCACAAGTCATGGCAAACCCAGGCGACCGACTTGGCAACCAATCATCTGACCGCATACCTACAGGAAGCTTGTTACTGGATTGCTCGTAAAATGGCGCTGAATCTAGCGGGTCGCCAATCTACCGCAGATTTATTTCAAACCGCAATCGCCCGTACCAGTCATGTGCTCAAGGGCTTCAACCCTCAATTTAGCTCCCATCTAAAAAGCTATGCCGAGTTTGCCTTCAGCAACGTCATTAAAGACACGCTGCGTCAGCAACAGGAAGCAGACATTTGTACCGATTGGGCACTGCTGCAAAAGGTGAGCCAAAAGCGGCTGATAGATGCCCTCATCCATGCCGGACTTGATGCCCCCACGATCGCCGCTTACGGGCTAGCGTGGAAATGTTTCAAAGAACTGTATGCCCCCCGCGAAAACGGCAGCGCTCGAAAATTAGTCAGACCCGATGGAGAAACCTGGCAGGCGATCGCTCAACTCTATAACGCCGAACGGGGCAGTCAATTGAGTTCAGGAAGCACCATAGGCAGCACAGACCAGCTAGAACAATGGCTGCTGATTGCGGCTCGTGCAGTGCGAGGTTTTTTGTATCCTACGCCACTCTCGATCGATGCTCCCATCGCCGGACAGGAGAACGTTGAACTTGCCGATTTCTTACCCAATGCCGAGCAAGAATCGTTGCTAGCCACCATGATTGCCCAGGAAGAAATCAGCGATCGCCAAATGCAGCAAACCCAGTTGAGCCAAGTGATATTAGACGCGATCGCCCAATTAGAAGCTCCCATGCAGCAACTTTTGCAGGGTTACTACGGGCAACAAATGACTCAGCAGCAAGTCGCCCAATTATTAAACCTGCCGCAGTATACAATCTCTCGTCGGCTTGCCAGCCTCAAAAAAACGTTGCTCACAACCCTAGCCCGTTGGAGTCAAGCCACCCTGCATATTTCCATCACATCCGACGTACTGAACAGTATGAGCACTGTGCTAGAGGAATGGCTAACGGTTCACTACCAGCCGTCCGACCCTTCTTGACCTCGGAGTCCCTATGATGTCCTTTGATGCTGCCCTCCCTCCTGATTCAAAGCTCCAAATCCTTCACTTGGAGTTTCCCCCGGTGCCTCCAACTGCCGCTGCCTTCTCAACACCGGGTCGCCGCTGGATCGCAGATCTCAATCAAATGGCTCTCACGGCATTTCTACCCTGGTTACGCGATGAATTTGCGGCTAATCCACAGGTGTGGATGGCTGCGACCTTACCCAGCATTTGGGAATTTGTGAATGGAACCGCGATCGCGATCGGATCGTTGCGACTGGTATTAATTCCATCCGCAGATCTGGATACCGATGAGTTGCGCGTTCCTCAAGAATGGGTGGATCTTCCCGTTTGGGCAGCGGATTACTATCTGGCAGTGCAGGTTAACCCAGATGATGGCTGGATCGAGATTTGGGGTTACGCCAGCCACGAACGGTTAAAAACAGGCGGGGTGTATGATGCCAGCGATCGCACCTACTCCCTTGACGAAGACGACCTGATTCATGACCTAACGGTGCTTCAAGTTGCCCTAGAGTTGTGCCCCACAGAAACCCGCCGCGCCCCGATGCGTGAAACAATCCCTTCGGGAATTGCCCCCATTCCCACCCTAGAACTCACCCAGGCAACCAACCTGATTGAACGGCTGGGCAATCCCAATCTTGCTTTTCCGCGCTTGGCAATTCCCTTTTCGCTATGGGGCGCATTGCTAGAGCATGGCGGTTGGCGCAAGCGCTTATATGAACAGCGTCAAGGCATCGCTGAATCTTGGTCGGTGGTGGATTGGTTGCAAGCTGGAGTTTCCACTTTGGCTGAGCAAATTGGCTGGCAGCGCACAACCCTCCAGTTTGCCGCAGTGCGTGGGATGCGGAGTTTGCCTACGGCTAGATTGGTGCGATCGCTCACCATTGCAGGCGCATCTTACCAACTTCAGATTGCGGCTGTTGGCGATCGCTCTACTCCAGAACTCGCCGTTTGGCAGTTTGAGTTACGCCGCTCCGATCCCACCGCCACCATTCCCGCTGGAGTAACGTTGCGACTGTTGACAGAAGATTTGCAGCCCTTTGAAAATAATGAAGACGTAGCCCAAAAGCAGGTAGAAAGGCTATGCATCGATGTAGCACTGCAACCTGGAGAAGGATTAGTGTGGGAAGTGGAGCCAACCCCAGAAGATTACGATCGCGAAGTGCTGAGATTTTGAGCGATCATACAGTTTTTACCGCTCATGCAGTGGCTCATACCGGTTCGTAGGGAAGGAAGTCATTCTCTGCACTACTCGCTAAGTGTACGTCACTTGATGCGTATCGCTCAGTGCAGTAGGTGCCGTTTGGGTTTCCCTGATCAGTGGATCGAATTGACTTCGTTCTAACGGATGCTGTCTATACCGTTGTAACTGTTCAATTTGCTCGATGAGTCGGTCAGGAAGCGGTAGATTCAACACTTTGAAAAGATCCCGAAATCGATAGCGCCAATCGTGGCGTAAGCGACATTCCACATAATTTCGCCTAGAAATTTCCTGGAGGCGTGGCTCATCTTGCAACAACGCTTCAAAAAATGGAAGCACCTGATCAAGGTCATCGGGAACATCTAAGGTGCTATCTTGCCAATCCATCAACTTTGGAATTCCCCGACCCAAAGGCTTTTTGCCCACAATTACACAGCCTGCCGCCCACCCTTCAAACCAGCGATATAGGAGGGTTGATCGCCCCTGAAATCGATGTAGCTGGCTTCCTTCAAAACACAAACTGATTTTAGATCGCAGCAATAGACGGTTGAGTAACGCAAGGTGTTCTCGCACGTTATGCACTTCAGTTCCAGAAAAGGTGGAGTGAATATAGAGGCGGCGACTCTCCGGTTCGTTGAACTGCTGCAACTGAGCATGAACTTGTTCGTTGGTTCTGCCATAGCTCAAAACATCGATTGAGCGTTGGGGTTGATACCCATTTAAAGGAAACGTATTGGTGGCTAACGGCAAAAACGAAGCATTGATCGAATGAAACTGCTCGACCTCTTTTGCCAAGCTGGGCGTGATCACAAACAGATGATCGAGCTTCGGCAGAGCCGGACGATTTAATCGACTAGGATCAAACCCATCTAATAGGTAACCCACGCGCAGATCGAACTTATCCAACAAATGCCCTAACGTAAATATAGACAGCAAAAAACGTGGTTTCACCCCTATCACTAGCAAGACATTAGGACCCTCTCCTAACGTTGGCAATTCATCAGGCTTATACCAACTCTTGAAAAGAGAGTGTCGGGCACGTGTAATCAAGTCCGGGCGATCGGCTTCCTTGGGCTTCAGCCAAGCAATTCCTTCGTTTTGAACGGGGTATAAAAAGTGAACATTACAAACTGCTGAGAGGGCATCTTCCAGACTATGACTTACCGACCAGCCAACATGGTTATGGTTTGCATGAAGCTCTGATAAAACAAACAGGTTCATAAGATTGGGACGGTGGTAGAGGGAAGAGACCTTAATGAATACTCAAACTCACTGGTGACACATCAAATGTATAAGTGAATACACGGAAGATAGTGATGAAAGTGTATTGCAAGAAATACTCTTTAGGAAAAATTTGAAATCAGCGGAGATTCACTAAATTTGTTAAGAAAACATTTTGGCTAAAGTTAGGCTGACCTGTGCCTATCCTATATTCAATAGAGTAAAGTCTGCGACTTTATTTAGGGATGGAAT
>JBGTAZ010000364.1:0-10655 GCA_041749615.1 Leptolyngbyaceae cyanobacterium
AGGCTGCGGAGTTGGCTGGATACCTTGCCCAATGGAGCCGCGATCGCAGCAGCGCGACTAATCAGCACCCAGGCTCCAGTGCTGTCTCCCATGGCAGCCTGCGCCACTGGGTTATGGGCGCTCGCCCAAGCTTATGAATTAGTCAGAACGGGGCAATGCGATCGCGTGATTGCAGGTGCCGTGGAAACGCCGATTACACCACTCACCCTCACCGGATTTCGCCAGATGGGCGCTCTAGCAAAGACAGGCGCTTATCCCTTTGATCGCGATCGCGAAGGATTGGTTTTGGGCGAAGGCGGTGCCGTGTTGGTGTTGGAGTCAGCCGAACTCGCTCAACAGCGCCAAGCTAAACCCTACTGTCAAATTGTGGGATGGGGTTTCACTGCGGATGCATATCACATGAGCGCCCCCGAACCAAATAGTCGAGCGGCTATGATCGCGATTCAACAATGCCTCGATCGCAGCGGCTTAACTCCTTCAGACATTGGCTACATCCACGCCCATGGCACCGCTACCCAACTCAACGATCGCAACGAAGCCGCACTCATTCAGCAGCTTTTACCCAACGCACCCCTTAGCTCTACCAAAGGCGCAACCGGACACACTATTGGCGCATCCGGTGCATTGGGTGCTGCATTTTGCCTGATGGCACTTAAACATCAACAGTTGCCGCCCAATGTTGGCTTGCAGCATCCAGATTTCGACCTGAATTTTGTCACTCAAACGCGCTCTGCCACTTTAGATTATGCCCTCTGCCTCTGCTTTGGCTTTGGAGGACAGAATGGCGCGATCGCGCTAAAGCACCTCTAATACAGTCTGCAAACATCGCATTATCGGGGTTTTGCAATCTGAGATCTAAAATCGCCTCTCTAAAAATGAGATTACACTCTCGATAACGAGTTTTGCTGTGAGAATGCCCAAACCCACGATTCCGCACAGCGGCTTCCTCACAGGAATCGCTCCATTCAGCCCCCACTATCTGCTTCGGCGTTTTGTATACCATAGCTGCCTCACCCTCGCTATTTTGGGAGTCGCACAACCCCCACATCCCAGCCTCGCCCAGCCCTCTCCAGCCCCCTCTGTTTCCCCTGCTGCTCCTGCATCTGCCGCACCTGCCCCAGCCCCCCAGCCTCCTTTAAACCAATTTATCCAGTGGGCAATCAAACATCCCGCGATCGCGCTGCCCCTGATCTCATCCGCCAGCCTTGCTCTGCTTTACCTGATAATTTTGTGGCGCACCCCGCTATCGCTGCTCCACATTATTCCCGGCAAGCTCACCATTCCCGGCAGCAAGATCGAGCTACCCAATGGGGCGTTGCTCTGGCTGAAATATCGACCCAGAGTTCTGGATACTTGGGTTGCGGATCATTTGCCCGAAGTGCGGCAGAAATTTTCACAGCAGCCCACCGTTAGCGATCGCGCCCTCCACATTCCTATTCAAATCAAACTCGACAGCAAACTCAAAGATCCCTTCACCGCTAGCGGTTGTACTGGCATAGGCAACTTGTGGCAATTTAATTTGTTCGGCAACGGGGAGAATAGCCGAGCCAGTGGGTTGCTAGCGGATTGAAGGAGTGCAACTCGCCGCTAAATCCTAAGCTCTGCAAGCCTTCTGCCAACTTCTGTGTAATGGATAGCCCAAAAGGAGAGAAGACGGGAAAATTCCTGAAAGCCCCTCTCCCTGTGGGAGAGGGTTTGGGGTGAGGGCAAATTTAGCGATCAGTGAGACGGGTCAACACTTGGTTTGAGCGATCGACGAAGGTTTTCATACCCTCAGCATCAAACCCTTTTTGTGCCATCAGTGCCAAATCATAAATCTGGTTGCAAATCAGGGTGCTCAACTCGGCTGAGGGCGACTGTCCGCTGGTTTGCAGAATGGTTCCTTGATTCAGGGTGAGCAAATTTTGGATCAGCGGATGGGCAGTGTTCACCAGCAAAACGTGTTCTTCAGGAAATTCCACGGCTTGCTGCTGCATCATGGCAGTCATTTCGCGCATCCGACGCAGATGTTCAGGCAACAGCACCACGGCAGGCGGGGCGCTTTGAGGGTCTCCGGCTTTGAGGGCTTCGGTACGAATTGTTACCTTGGGCTTGGCGATCGCGCCTTGAAAAAGATCCTTAATCTGCTCACTGCGAGTCTTGTTGGTAGCAGGATCAACGATTTCGGTTTCTTTGTCCTTGTCAATCAGCGTCTCATCCAAATCCGCATCCACACGGGAGAATCGAATTGTGGAATATTCTTGTTCTAAGAAACTGATGAAATGGGTGTCGATGAAAGAATCCATAAACAAGACTTCAATGCCTTGCTTTTTGTGGAGTTCTACATAGGTCGCCTGCGTCACTTCGTCATTGCAGTAGAAGACTCGGTTTTCGTGGTGGTTTTTGTTGCGCTCTAGATACTCTTTGAGGGTGGTGAAAGCAGGGCTAGAGGCGAGGGGTAAGGGGGTAGAGGGGGAAGTTGTGGTGGGAGAGACTTCTTGCCACACATCGCCCTCACTAGACTGCACCTGCACTTCCGGGGTAGCGCTGTCCTCGCTCTTCGTCTCCGTATTTCCTGTCCAGGTCGTGCGATAGATCAGAATATCTTCGACTTGCTTTTTGAACTTATCGTCGTTGAGGGAGCCAAATTTGACAAAAGTACTCAAGTCTTGCCAGCAGCGGATATATTCGTCGCGATCGTCGCGGTACAGTTCTTTGAGGCGATCGCCCACTTTTTTGGCGATATAGTTGGCAATTTGACGGACAGTGCGATCGGCTTGCAAAAAGCTACGCGAGACGTTGAGCGGAATATCAGCGCTGTCAATCACGCCGCGCAAAGGCAGCAAAAACCGGGGGATCACTTCTTCGCAGTTATCGCTAACAAACACCTGGTTGCAGAACAGCTTGATCTGGCTCTTGGTCACATCCACATCGGGCTTCAGCTTAGGGAAGTAAAGGATGCCGTTGACCACAAAGGGATAATCCGTATTCAAATGCACCCACAGCAACGGCTCTTCCTGATAGGGATAGAGGTAGCGATAAAATTCGAGATAATCCTCTTTGCTGAGATTGCTGGATGATTCTTTCCAAGGTGCCTTTTGGCGGTTAACCTGTTCCGGTGCTTTTGAAACTGGAGCGATAGCAGTTTCAGCGGCTTGTTCCGGTGTAATTTCTGCGCCTACTTCTGCGTCTGGCGATACCTCTGAAGGTGGTTCTATCACCGCTAGCTTGATGGGCACAGGCAAGAAATCGCAATATTTGGTGATCAACTGCCGCACCCGGTATGGCTCCAAATATTCCAGTTCTTCGTCTTGCAACGTCAGAATAATAGTGGTGCCGCGTGTAGTGCGGGTCGATTCGCTTAGTTCAAATTCTGTGGAGCCATCGCACGACCAATGGACTGGAGTAGCACCGGGCTGGTAAGAAAAGGTATCAATATCCACATGGGCAGCGACCATGAACGAAGAGTAGAAGCCTAGCCCAAAGTGACCAATGATTTGCTGATCGGTGCTTGCCTTATATTTATCGATAAATTCTTCAGCGCTAGAAAAGGCAACCTGGTTAATATATTTTTTCACTTCATCGGCTGTCATACCAATGCCCGTATCTGACACCGATAGGGTTTTAGCGACTTTATCCAAGGTGATGACAATTTCAGGTTCGCCCAAATCGCCAGAATAGTCGCCGGAATGAGACACCATTTTTAGCTTTTGAATGGCATCTACGGCGTTAGACACTAACTCTCTAAGGAAGATTTCATGGTCTGAATACAGCCATTTTTTGATGATCGGAAAAATATTCTCGGTATGAATGGAAATATTGCCTTTTTCCAGCACGGTCGTCATAGGGGAAAACTCCAGAAGAATAGGGGTGAGGGATAAACGATGAAGGGTGAGGGGTGAAAAATACCTCAGCGCTATTTTGGACAAACATTTTAGACAAACTGCTTCAATTGTAGTCAGGGAAGGACTTTCGTTGAAGATGTGGATTTCCCTACCTGAGAAGAGTGGAGGGGTGAGGGAGTTTGAGTTTTGAGTTTTGAGTTTGAGTTTTGAGTGGGGAGTGCATCCCAGTTTTGCAAGTTGACCCACCCTGCGGGGAGCAAGCATCTACATGCCCTAGCCCCGTCTCCCAAAATGGGAGACGGGGAGCAAGATTCAAAGTCCCTCTCCCGCTCTGGGAGAGGGATTTAGGGTGAGGGCAGCAAAAAGTGCTCACGCGATGTTTCTGACTCACGTTAAAGTTCAGTAATCTTTCTTAGCTTTACTCAAAGCTACTCTAATACAAGCAAAAAATTCAGTATTATCCCCTGTCTCTTCAGCGTTCACTCCTCTCAATGTGAGGGAATGCTGTGTGTAGTGAAAAACCTTTGTTTTTTACAAGGATACACGGACGCACACGGGAGCTAGGGGTCGGCATGAGCAGCCAAGAGAATCGATTGTTTTGTCGCCTTGATGGGTTAACTGCTTCAGCACGAGAGCAGCAGAGATCGCATGTGATCAGAATGTTAGGGTTGCTAGACACTGATAGCATTCCAATTTTTGAAGAAGCCACTCAAACAGCCGCTCAATCCCTGAATGTGCCAGTCTGTATTTTGGGCTTAATCAGTGAAGAGCAAGAACGGTTTAAGTCTGCGGTGGGTTTATCAACTTTAGGATTGATGAATGAACTGGCAACCACTCGCCAACTCAGCCGCCAAGAGTCTTTTTCTACCTATGTTGTGGATAGTGGGCAACCCTTGATCATTGTGGATGCTCTGACTGATGCCACCTTTGCCAACAGTGTTTTGGTCTATCAATATGGCATCCGTGCCTATTTAGGGGTGCCGCTGCTAACCTGTAGCGGTGATTGTATTGGGGCTTTGGTCGTGATGGATGTGGTGCCCCGCCGCTTTAGTCAGCAAGAGGTGGCGTTTCTCCAACTGATGGCACGCTGGGGCATGAGTGAGTTTGAGCGGCAGCGATCGCAAATGACCCAGACCCAATCAGTGCGAGCAGTCGCAATAGAAAATGTGGCTCAACCCGCCGATCTTTCCCTCACCAACCAGCTTAAAGTTGACCTGCTGGGTCAACTTTCCCAAGAACTGCGAACCCCGCTAACGTCTGTAATGGGTATGGCAAGTGTTTTAAGCCGTGAAATTTATGGACCTTTAACCACCAAGCAGAAAGAGTATCTAGGGATCATTCACAACAGCGGACAGTATTTGCTATCGCTGATGAATGAAATAGTGGAACTGTGTGAATTAAAAGAGATTGATCAGACTTTACATCTAAGTTCTGTAGATATTGAAATGCTGTGTCAGCAGGCAATTATTACCCTAGAACAGGTTGCCCAGCGTCGAGATCAACAAGTTCGTCTCACGGTAGAACCGGGTCGTCGCATTTGGCTACTGGATAAAGAAAAAGTTCGTCAGATGCTTTATCACCTGATTTTCAGCATTATTCAAAGTTCTACTGCTGGGAGTCTTGTACGATTACATGTCTCTCGACGAGATGCTGGCTTAAGCCTATCTATTTGGGTCTCTCACCCTTGGCTGGGAGAAGGCTTACCTTGCACTGATATTTATTCCCAAACTTCTTTGGCGATCGCTTCTTCCAGCAATGGTTTAGAGCCTGCTGAGTTTGATGGAGGGACGGCAACCGCGATCGCAGAACACTCTACTAACGGGAATTCTGCTGCCGGAAAGCATGTATTAACGCAAGACAGGGAAACGACGGATAGTGCTCCGCGTAAAAACGTAGGCTTGTTGCTCAGCCAGCATTTGGTAGAATTGCACGGCGGCAAAATTATCATCCAGAGCGGCTCAACCACTGGCTTTCGCTATACGATTACGATTCCTCAAAGTTTTAACTCGGTTGAGGCGTAAGGATTTGAGGGCTTTACGAAGCTGGGTTCGTGGCATCTGCTGCAACGCAGTCTGTTTTAGGAGATTCAAATTTAATCGGAACATAAAATCCGCGATATTGCTTACCTGCCTCAAACGGATGCTGAGTAATAAATTCTGTAGCCGCTTCATCTAAACCCTTGAACCCAGACGATCGCAGTAAAGTTGGTTTTGCTGCTAGTTTGCCGTTAGGCTGAACGATGACCCCAATCCACGGTTCTCCCGCGATCGCTTTGCCATCGTGTTTAAATTGGCAAGCATCTTTAGGATAGGGTGCAGTCATTGCATCCAGTTTTTCCCAATCTCTCCTGAGGTCACCTTTAGAAACAGCCTCTGCCGTTTCACTCAGGGTCTCAGAGTTAGTCCCAAAATCGACGAGAGACGTATTTGCCGTACTGTAGGCATACTTTTGCTGTAACGCTATTTTGCTCTGATCGTCTTGAGACTCGGAAGCTAATAAATCCTCTGCTTTTGAAGAAACAGGCGGCTCGGAATCTTCTTTTCCGTCTGGGTCAGATTCTTTCTCTGTATCCGTTGCGGGGGATTGAGCCTTAGTTTCAGAATCCGAATTTACTTCGTCAGTGCTTTTGCGTGGCGATCGCTTAGGCTCTGACGCAACCGGATAGGGAATGACGGTAGGAGCCGTCTCAGATGGCACAGTGTAGGACGATGTTAAATCATCAGGCGTTGCAGGGTTTACTGGAACCGTTGCCAACGAGTCAGGCACGATTGAATTGGTCGTAGAGAACTGTTTTGGTAACCCTGACAGGGTTGAAGAAATTTGAGGTAACCGAGCTTGTTCCACCGGGCTAAGCTCCACTAAGGGCACCGATCGCTCCGTATCTATTTGTTTTGGCTCCGAAGCAGACATTAACGGCAAGCCAAACCACAGCAGACCATGCACTCCCACGGATGCCAAAACTGCCAGAGATGTCGGCTGCAATAGTAATGCCCAAGCCTTATCTCTATTTTCCGAATCGAGCAGGGCTGAAAAGCTTTTGGGTGATGAAAGAGAAGACATAGCTCAGCGTTCCGTTGCAAAAGGAATGAGACACGGTAGAAAAGTAGTGGAAAAACCAGATTTCCAGCTTGATTTTAATCAAAAGTCGGAGAACTTGGGGCGAATAAAAGTGAGCGAATAGTTTTTTAAGCCGATTATTTGAGATGCACTTCTAAATTCAGACGGGAGCGATCTCAAAAAGGTGCCGCAGTTGGGCAACAGTTCACTGCTCACTTTACCGCACTGGCGATCGCCAGTTTGAGATCTAGGTGCTCTTCTATTGCTTTTTCCCGTGAAGATAGTTTGGTCTAGTCCAGATTCACCGCTTGATTCTAAACAAGACAATGCCGAACACTAAAATCAAGACCGTGAAGAATCAGCGCTATCTCGCTCTGTGCGTACCCACTTAGTTTGAGGCTTCCACAAAAAACTAAAGTACAAAGGAATTTTCCACACAATATAAAGAGGAATCGCTAAAAGTACTTTGGCAGGGATATCTGCTCGGCAATACTTTGCCCAAGCAGAGACAATAGCCACTAAAATCATGGCTCCTGAGCTACCAAGCAGAATGACAGGAATTTGGGAGATGCCAAAGCGCGTAGCAATGAGCGCAACAGCCATTGCCAACGCCCACAACATTACCAGCAAGGACAGGGGAGGGATTAGTAAATCAAGGGCGATCGCAAGTAAATCAAATCGCCGCTTCTGAACAGCCATTTTAAGTAAGCGAGGAACTTGGGTCAAAATGGTTTGTAGGTGCCCATGTTCCCAGCGAGTTCGCTGGCTTTTAGCCGCGTGGGCTTGTTGGGGAAGAGCACTGGTCACTCGTGCTTCATGACAAAACGTGGCAGGGTGCCCCGCCAACGCTAAATCCAGTCCAAGGTTCATATCTTCAACAATGTTGCCACTTGCCAAAGAAACTTTACGAATCGCTGCCCAAGGAAACGCCATGCCTGTACCGGTCAAAGGACAGGGTAAATCAAAGCGCGTAAGCCCAAGGGGACGAACTAAATTTTTGACCGTGAACGCTAGGGTCGAAACGGCATCTTTTGGAGAAGGCTTAGCGGGTTGAACCAGTAGATATGTGGCTTGCACTGCGCGATTACGAGCGATCGCCAAGCGTGAAATTTGTTCAATGGCTCCCGGAGCTACGATACAATCTGCGTCCACAATCACCACAACATCAGGCGGATGCTGGGCAAGAAAATTCATGCCAAAGTCTAGGGCATACCCCTTACCTCGATGCGTATCATCAAAACGTTCAATCGAGGTAGCACCCATTTCTCGGGCAACTGCCGCTGTTTCATCCGTGCAGTTATCAGCAACTACAACAAATTGATCTAGAGAAGTAAGTTGCCCTCGCAACGTTTCTAACGTAGCTCCAATGCCAGCCGCTTCATTGTGAGCAGGCATTAAAACCGCAATGCGCGGGCGTGGCGAATCTTGCCAATGCCGCGCTCTCGGCGGAAAAAGCGCCGCAACACATTCAATCATTAAAACGAGGCTTGGAATTAATAGCAATATAGAAATTGCTACTAGGATGATTTCAACTATTAGAAAGACCCAATCAGTAGTTGCCAAGTTCGTTATCCTTTGCGAGCTTACATATCAAATCGGTCACCGCCTTGACAAAGGAGACAGAAATTTCATTCGCTTGCTATTTACACCCAGTGAATTTGAGCTTGTACAAAATAGAGCCTGTGGAACAAAGGGCGTAAGACCCTTGTTATATTTAGCTTTACAAAGAATTAGTATTCATTAGTTCGTTGTTCTTTCCAAGTCGAAGCAATATCCTCCTGCGCCTAAATGTGCCTGCCTAAATGTGCCTAAATATTCCTGAATCCGCCTAAAAAGTTAGTCCAAAGTTAGTCTTACGGCACTGCATCGCCTGATTCTTTTAGCTTGCCAAAAAAAGCTGGATGAGCTTCAGTCGGGTAAGTTTGTTGTTGACTAACAGGTGGAGCATAGGGGGCAACCTTGCCCTTTCCAATCCGGTTTGCCACAACGCCTACAATTGGCAAACGATATTTCTCTAAATCATTCAGTGTCTTTTTAACAAGACTTTGCTTTGTTTTATTCAGGCTCACCACTAACAGCAACCCATCGGTTTGTGCCGTTAGAAAATTACTATCTGTGGAGGCATCTAAAGAGGGACTGTCATAAATAACCAAGTCATAGCTACTTTGCAATCGTTTTACTAATCGCTGCATTTCACTAGAAGCGAACAATCGAGTGGCACCAAACTGCACAGAACCTGCGGTTAAGACAGACAGATTACTTTCGCCAGGGATCTTTTCAATCACTTCGGATGCATCAATTCGCTGTTGAAGGACATCAATTAAGCCCTTTTGATTCGGCAAGTTCAAATGCGTATGCAGTTGGGGCAAGTAAAGGTTTGCATCTACCAATAAGACTCGTTGCCCCATTGAGGCGGCGATTAAAGCAAGATTCAGGGCAACCGTTGTTTTACCATCTCCCGGTTCTACAGAACCAACTACTAGCGATCGCACGGGTGGATTGCATAAAAATCGCAGATTGGTATACAGCGAACAAAATGCTCCAGTGAATGGTTCTGAATTCTTTGACTTGATTCCATCCGTTGCTAGATTCAGCCCCATTTTTTGGCTGGGAACCATCCCAAAAAGCGGGAATGGCACGGCATCTTGCAAATCTGATACCGTGACAAACCGATTGCGGAGTTTCTCTCTGAATAAAGCAGCAGCTACCCCCAAAAATGCGCCAAACGCCAAGCCTCCCGGAATCATGGGCTGTGCTTTTTTGCCTCGGGACGCGATCGGCTTGCCCGTCCTTAGATCAGTGACCAGTTTTGGTTGGGCAATAATTTCCCAAGGCACTTCCTTCTGAGCCGCTTCAACTCGCAACGTCTCCCGCTGGAGTAAAAATTGATTTAATGTTTTGGTCGCAATATCCAATTGCTGTTGCAAGCTATTGTATTGTCGCGTAATGGCAGGAAGTTGATTTAATCGGTTTTCCAATACTGCTTTATTCCGAGCAGTTTCTTCTACTCTCACTTGGAGCGATTGACTTAAATTGGCAGACTGAACCAGTTGTTTAATCATGTCTAAACGTACCGGATCTTGAAATGCCAAAATTTGAGGATTCTCCGAGATTCCAGGCGAAGATTCACTCAGGTTCTGTCGAGACTCTTGAGCAACTAGCTGCTTTAAGTTTCTTTGCTGGTCGCGCAAACTAATAACAATCGGGCTATTTTCATTGAATCGAGCGAGTTGAATTGCAATGATTCCTTCAACTTTTTTCAACTGTGTTAACAAATCCTGATAACGAGGATTTTGGCTGAGTGAAGCGGCTCCTAATGCTTGCTTTGGAGTGAACCCCAGTTGCTTTTGCAAGACAGAATACAGGGTAGTTTGCTCTCTCAGCAGTGTGTCAGCTTCTAATTTTTTATCGTTTACACCTTTTAACTGGTCTGACACTTGGTTACTTTCAAGGACTGGATCAGTTAATCGATACTGCTGCTTAAGAGCTTGAATCTGACTTTCAAATACTGTAACCCGTTGCTGCAAGGTAGGCAGTTGCTCTTCAATAAATTCTACGCCCGCTTCAGTTCGCACCTTGCGATCGTCAAGACTAAATTTAAGATAGCCTTGAGCAATTTGTTCTAAGACAAAACGGACTTTTCCTGGATTAGACCCTCTATACCCAACCTCAATCGTTCTCGTTGAGTCAAGCAGGTTTGTTCCGATACGATTAACTGTAAAATCTTGATTTTTCAAATCTCTGGCTAAGGATTCAGCCGTTACTTCTGAATAG
>JBGTAZ010000365.1:0-8466 GCA_041749615.1 Leptolyngbyaceae cyanobacterium
AGAGGGCTAGGGTGAGGGCAGTCTTTGCGTTGTTTCAGGAAAGTCGCACATCGCGTGAGTGTGGTAATTCTGATGAAACCCTACCCTGCTCATCTTCTCAAGCTTTTTGTCCCGTACTGAGGCATGCAACATACTCTGTACCGGAGTCTGCACTGGAAATTGAAAGACTATCGGTTGAGCTTAACAACCAAAATCATTCCTGTTGTTAATGCCGCCAGCGTGGGCAGCCAGCCGCCAATAAAGGCATTGACAATGCCAGCTTGGTAGAGAATTTGCCCTGCCACCATCAAGGCATAGTAAGAAACAACAATAATTAGCGTTAACCCAAAACCCGCAGCACGACCAGAGCGTTGAGGGCGAATCCCTAAAGTTGCCGCTACCAACCCAAAAGCCAAACAGGCAAACGGCATAGAAGATTTTTGTTCAGCCCTCAGACGCATTTTGCGGATTTCTTTTTGGTTACCCGTTTGCCCAATCAATTCGATATATTGACGAATTTCAGAAATAGTCATTTCTTCAGAATCGCGGGCGGTTTTTGCAATATCTAATGGAGTGCGGGGCAGCTTAATTTGCTGGCGATCGAACCGCACAATGTTGCGATAGGAGCCATTGGGCGCAACGACATAAATGGTGCCGTTGAAGAAATCCCAGGTTTTTTCCTCGGCATTCCACATGGCAGAATCCGATGCCACAATCTGGTTCAAGCCCGTTTGGGAAAAATCCAAAATGGTGAGTCCCTTCATTTGCTGTCCGTCAAATTCTCTGGCATAGAACAGGCGAGACAGCAGTTCATCCTTTTCACCGCTAGGAAGCCGAATGGTTTTTGACTCGCGATAAAGAATGTTTCGTTCTTTAAAGGATGGCTTGTTTTTGTTGAGTGCTTGATCCAGCAATTGGGTGGCTTGCAGGTTCGCAGCGGGAACTACAGCTTCATTAAAGGCGAAAGTAATGCCGCTCATAATCAACCCAATGACCACCGCAGGAGCCACTAACCGATAGATGCTGACTCCACAACTGCGGAGGGCGATCAATTCACTGTCGCTGGAGAGCCGCCCATACACCAATAGGCACGATAAAACCATGGACATGGGAAAGGCAAGCCCAACGAAGTAAGGCAACCTCAGCAAAAAGAATTGCATGGCAATACTCATGGGCAAGCCAGAGTCACTAACTCGCCGCAGTAAATCGAGCAGTACGCCCGTTGAAATGCCAATGGAGGTGAAAGCAACGACCCCAAACACAAAGGGCACGATTAATTCGGTGGTGATATACCGATCCATTAACGAAAGCCCCGGAATTTGCAAGCCGGAAAGCCGAAAGGGGGTCTTTTTGGAAGTGGAAACGTCGGTAGTCATTAGCCTTGCACTGAAGAGGATAGAGAGAGCCGCAAAAGAAGGTTTGGCGCTTAGGGGTGGAAGCGATCGCCCAGATAGTATTGCCGGACTGCCGGGTTCTCGTAAAGCTCCTCAGAACTGCCCGCCGCAAAAATCTGTCCGTCTCTCATGATGTAGGAGCGATCCGTAATTGCTAGCGTTTCTCGGACATTATGATCGGTGATCAAAATGCCAAGTTGGCGATCGCGCAAGTGAGACACAATTTGTTGAATTTCATTCACCGCGATCGGATCAACCCCAGCAAACGGTTCATCTAGCAGCAAAAATTGAGGACCATCCCGCCCGGTGGCTAATGCCCTCGCGATCTCAGTTCGGCGACGTTCGCCCCCAGACACCCGAAGCCCCAACGTATTGACCACTTTTTCCAGCCGAAATTCCTTGAGGAGTTGATGCAGCCGACCCTCCCATTCCGATCGCGGCACACGAGTCTGCTCCATCACCAGGAGAATATTTTCTCTCACGGTCAAATGCCGAAAAATACTGGCTTCTTGAGCAAGATACCCAATCCCCATGCGTGCCCGTCGATGAAAAGATACCCCTGTAATTTCAGTATCATTCAGCCAAACCCGCCCTTGATTGGGTTTTTCCAGTCCTGTGGCAATGTAAAACGTAGTCGTTTTGCCTGCACCATTGGGACCGAGCAGCCCCACAATTTCACCTTGAGCAACCGAAAGACTCACCCGACTGACAACCGTGCGCTGCCCATAGGATTTGTGAATATTCTCAAGAACAATTTTCAACAGCCCACTCCTGGCGATATTCACTACAATTCGCACTGTTCATCTTATCAGAGGCTACCAGGACAACCATTAACGGGTTGGGGCAGGTGCCGTGCCGCTGGGCGTGGTTGAAGGCGCAAATTCAGACTGACCAAACGGGTCAGCGGTTTGAACCGGCGTTGGCGTAGCGACTGGAGCCGGAGCTTGGGCAGGGCTATCTTGCACCAGATAAATGGCTTCGACTTGTCTCGGAGCCTGAGGCAGTGCGACAAAGCGCCCTTCATCAATCAAGTAAGTAATCGTCTCACCTCGGAGACTATTACCTTTTTGCAACACATACACGTCACCCGTGAGGATAATTCGGCGTTCCCGGCTATAGTATTGGGCTTGGGCAGCAGTTGCCTGAATTTGCCGCGATGGATAGTAGATTTGGACGTTGCCACGGGCGGTAATCACTCCCGTTTTGGAATTCGCTTCTTGGATATCAGAGCGCAACGTCAGCGGTCGTGATGGCTCAGCAGGTTGCCCCGTTTGGGCATTCACCGCTTGAGAGCCAACTGGAGTGAAACCAATCAGTCCATCAAACAGCAGCGCTGCGGCGATCGTGGTGGGCGCGATCGCGAAGAGCGCAAGGCGAAGCAAGGGAACCCTGAGGAGTGGTGAATGACGCATGGTGCAAAAAAAGCTATCTAAAATCAGTGAACTTACTACAACCCTGTCATAACATAGAGACTTTTGATTGTCGCGAAAAGTTTCTACAGACTTTTAACTTAACCATACCTTGGAACCCTGCGTTCCCTACAAACATCTTCGCTGACGAACCCATCTATTCAGGATTACAAGCTATCCAGGATTATTAAGTGTTACTTTTTTCAGTCATTTTTTGCAATGTGGGCAGTGTGAAGTCTGAGTTTACAGTAGTGGAATCAGAGCCGTAGTTAAGCTGCTGGAGAGCGATCGCCACTTGTTCCGCTCCTAGCTGCTGGAGCCATTTATGCAGGTGAGCGGTGTGTATCACAAAACGTTCTACATCTATTTCAGCATAAGACGGCAGATAGGACTGTAGGCGATGGATGCCCTCCCCCATCAAAATGACCGATCCCCGCCAGTTTTCGTTGCTTAGGTGGTAGAGCGCCACTGCAACTTGCAAAATTCCTTGATAAAAGCCCTTGTCTGCTTGATCGGCTTCAATCCACAGCGCCTCTAGCGTGTCATGGCAGGCGTAGTATTGCTGCTGGTTAAACTGGTCTACCCCCGTCCAAAATTCATCGGGAATTTCTTCCATCTGCTTGCTTTCGCCTCCATTACCGGGTGGCTGGTAATTGTAGTTGCATCTGGAGAGATTGGTCAGGTTGCACCAGGATTCCAGGGTGACGTTGTAACGCCAGATTTTGAGATAGGGCTGGATTAGGAGTGGCGATCGCCTGCCACAAAATCCAGCGACTACCGGACGGTAAAGCACTCAGACTGTCGGGGTTTTGGGTTAGCCATAGACAAGGACTGGTGGGTCGGCTGCCTGCTTGAATAGATTCGCCCGATCGCGTTTCTGCGAGGGTTTCTAATACCGCCTGATTACCTTGAATTAAACCCGTTCGTGCTGTCCATAGCTGCACCTGCAAGCGTTGACGGCAGGCATAAAAGTAGAGAGAAGCCGCCGCAATCACCGCTTGCTCGAAGTCATTTTGATCCGGATCAAGATGAGCCGGATCAGCAGACGGGAGCCAAGCAACCGCACTATCCAGGCAAATCACAAGCTCCTGTCCGCCGGTGAAAGTCTCTAGTTCTCGAACGCGCAGTTCGCCGTAGCGAGCACTGGTGCGCCAATGCACCATGCGGATCGGATCGCCCCAGCGATAGGGACGCAGGGAGCGGGTGAGTCCTTCGGAGGCAGTTTGGGCGCGGCGATCGCTATTCAGCAGCAAACTTTGATCGCGTCCCATTTCATCAATTAATGGGCAGTGAGTCAGCGGTAAGACGGTGGGGTAGACGATCGCGATCGCGTTGGCAGTGCGGGAGCGACGACACCAAAACAAGCCCAAAGGTGCGGCGGTGCGGAGATGAACTGTTTGCCAGCGATAAATGCCGCGTTGCTCAACCGCTTGAGAGTAGATCCAATGATGGGTGCGATTGGGAGCAATTTCTTCAATTGAGTGAAGGATAGGCTTGCCCAGCGTCGCAGGCAGCAAATCTTCCACTTGTAGGAGCATTTTGGGGTGACTGCTCTGATTTTCTACAATTAATTCCACGGTAATCTGATCCCCCGCGCTCACCGGATGGATGGGCGATCGCTGCACAGACACTTGACGCAGGGTGCGTTCAGGCAAAATGGCAGCGATCGCCACCAGTGCCAGCCCCACACCGCTCATGACATACAGCCAACCAGATAGCGTGTTTGTTGCCGCCACAAAGAAAAAGATGGATAGCCCACCCAACAACCCACCACTGTAAGCAGGAGTGACCCAATGGGTTTCTAGCCACTCTAAAATCTTTTTGGGCGATCGCATGATTGACCAGATAGTGGTACGCTTCACAATAACTTGGGAATGCATTTACGTCATACCGCTTTTTCAACGGGGGCGGTATTTCCCATACGCTACTCCCTATCAGAGCATCATCAGAGCATATCAGCGATTTTGCAGTAGTGCTGAGTCAGCGAACCGCCCTTAAACAATCGGCATTGCTGAATCTGGGGAGGAAATTTGTAGGGGCAATCCCTTGTGGTTGCCCTCCACTTACGTCAGGGTAGGCACAAGACCTACCCCTACAGTCAAAAATCATACTTGCATTCAGCAACGCCAAATAATCTATCTATTGGCATACGCGAAAGAGTCTGACCGCAATTGAGATAATCGATACAATATAGATTATCAAAAATTTCAATACTCGTCGTTTTGCAGTTATTTTGATTGCTTCAATCCGTTTGGGTGTATTTACCGTAGGTTCGCCTGCATTAAACTTATTGCCACAGCTTTATCACTTTGCCCGACAAGTGACTTACCAGGGAGATACCCATGACTAGTTCCATGACCCCTCGATTCAACGAGAGTTCATCTCCTGTACCGCCGCCGCCCCCAGCCCCAGCCTCAGCCGCCATCAAAGCAACCCATTCGATTGAGCAGATGGTGCGAGATGCCCATGCGCGTCAGGCATCGGATATTCATATTCGGATGGGTGAACCGCCCCGCTTTCGCATTCAGGGACAGATGGTGCTGCTGCGAGATCAGGTAAAAGTCACGCCTCAATTATTTGAGCAGTATTTATCTGAGGTGTTGAATCCTCATCAGCGTGAACTTTTTGCCCAAACGAAAGAGCTAGATACCGCAATTTTCTATCCAGGATTGGTGCGCTGCCGGGTCAACTGCTTTGATTCGTTGACGGGGGGCGCGATCGTCTTGCGATTAATCTCCCTTGATGTGCCATCCATTGATGGGTTGGGATTGCCAGAAGTCCTCAAGCATTTATCGACTCAATCTCAAGGGTTAATTTTGGTGACCGGACCCACAGGTTCAGGTAAATCGACGACGCTGGCGGCGATGCTCCGTCACATGAATGAGACGACGAGCCGCCATATTGTGACAATTGAAGACCCGATTGAATATGTCCATGCGTCTCAAAAGTGCCTGATTAGCCAGCGAGAAGTAGGGCTGCACACGCTGGAGTTTCAAAATGGCTTGCGAGCAGTGCTGCGGGAAGACCCTGATGTGATTTTGATTGGGGAAATGCGCGATCGCGTCACCGTGGATACTGCCCTGAAAGCGGCTCAAACGGGGCATTTGGTGCTGGGAACGCTGCATACCCGCAGCGCCATTAATACCCTCAATCGGCTGTTAAATATCTACAACCCAGATGAACAAACCACAATGCGGATTCAAATTACCGAATCGCTAGTGTCGATCATTGCTCAAATGTTGATTCCAACCACGGATGGACGACGAACTGCCGCCCACGAAATTTTGGTCAATACCGCTGCCATGCAGGATTTTTTGATGAAGGGCAATGACGCGGAAGCGTTTCAGTTGATGGAAACCGGTGCCAACGACGGGATGCAGATTATGAACCAAGTGCTGTGCGATCTGGTCTTGCTGGGCAAAATTAGCCCCGACGAAGCAGTGAAAGCTTCTGCTGATCCGGGTGATTTGCGCCGCCGAGTCCGAAATGAAGGGTTTGATCCATCGCGGTCTTCTAATCGAGATTTTAACTACGCTCAGTAAGCGATCGCTCTTTACCGATTTGTTATGCGGCGATCGCTTACATCAGCTTACCGACTCAAACAAACCTAATTTGAAGATGGCTTACGCTCTTAGAAGGATTGCTAGTAGGCGAACAGAGAGCGTAGTAGGCTTAACTCCGTCACTCAACGTCAGGCGGTTGGCATGAAATTCAACTCCCAAAACTTTTAAAACGTCCTCTTAGACCCACAGTGCTGCCACGTAGGGAGTGGACAGCATACAATGTTGGCAAATATACAGTCAGCCTAGGAGATTGCCAATGGCAGAAGTTAGCACTCGCCTTTACTGGTTGTGCCAGTCACTCATTGCTTTTATGCCCTATTTGCTGGGGGGTCTCCTTGCTGGCGCGATCGTCCTAGCAATGGGTGTTTTTGTTGCCCGCTTCCTTTTATGGGACTGGTTGCTGCCGCTCGAAGAGTCATGCTTGTTGACTCTCAAAGTGTGGGCTAATCCAACTCTAGACCGATACATGACCGCCCTAACCTGGCTGGCTCAGGGTGAAATTACCATTCCTATACTCATTGCGATCGCAGGAATTCTGGTTTACCGCAATGAGGCGGTTGCCGCCCTAGTGTTGGCGATCTCGCTGGGCGGTTCATGGCTGCTTAACGGCATCTTCAAGTCTTTCTTTCGGCGCAAACGACCTGATCTGTGGGCATCTTCTAAACGTCCGATGGATTACAGCTATCCCAGCGGTCATGCCATGAGTGCAATTTCCTTCTATGGTCTATTGGCGGCTAACCTGACGCACTGTCTGAGTATTCCTTTAGGCATTACCGCTAGCGTGGCTGCTAGCCTAACTCTGGGGGTGGGCTTTAGTCGGGTGTATCTGGGTGTGCACTGGCCGACCGATGTGCTGAGTGGCTGGGTGGCTGGCGGCATCTGGCTGGTGGCGTGCCTGTACGGACTGATGCAGATTGGGGGAATTTGAACTGAGAGGGAGGGGCGATCGCTAAAAACACCGTCAGTCTTGAGGGAAAACGCTCTCTCATACCGTTTTAAGTTTTGAGTTTTGAGTTGTAAGACAAAGAAACATTGCCGCTTCCAGTAAATCATCTGTCGCGTTTTAATTTCAAATTGGTATCAGAATCTTCAGGTTGCTGCGTCAAATCCAGACTGCTGCTTTCGTCTGCGAACTTTGCCAGTAGCTCAGGCGTAGGCACGCAAATCCAGAGTGCTCTGGGAATCACTTCCACAGTGACTGGGGTCGTGCCTAGACACTCTCCGTCGGCATGAACGTCTAAAGGTGGATAGCTTCTGACCTCAATCTTAGAGGCTCGATAAGTCTTAAGCCGTTCATGGGGCAGTCGTTCGCCCCGCATAGCTGTAAAGAAGTGGCGCAGGTGATCCCATTTAGAGGGGTTATTAATGTAGATCACGTCTAGCTTGCCATCATTCATTTCTGCCTCAGGCGCTAAGGCAAACTCTACCCCATAGCGAGAGCTGTTGCAGATGTTGACTTGCAAAGTGCGCAGACGACGTATGTGTCTGCCGTCGAAGCGCAAGACCAATCGGTGCGGTCTAAATTGTAAAAAAGTTTTCAACCCGGATAAAATACTTTTAAGCGCAGTTAGATAATTTTTCTTGATTCCTTCTTTGACTCCATCTCCACACGGAAAGAGGGAGGCTTCTAGACCCACGCCTACCACTTCCATGAAGTAATAATTGTTCGCCTTGCCCATATCAAATCGATCGCGTTCCCCTTCTACCAAGGTCTGGATGGCTTGGGTTAAATCACTAGGAATATTCAGGCTAGCCGCAATATTATTGCGCGTTCCTAATGGAATAATGCCTAACACAGTTTGTGTATGCACTAATCCCCGCGCTACGGCTTCGATCGTGCCATCGCCCCCGGCAACAATCACGAGCTTAGCGCCTGCTTTAGCAGCAGCAGCAGCGAGACCTTCACCATCCTCATCCGGTGTAGTCGTGCAGATTTCGGCTTGGATGCCTTGAGTTTGCAAAGCGCCTGCTAAGTCACTTAACAACTCAGGATTCTCGGCTGGGCCAGAGGTAGGATTGACGATGAGTCGGGTATGCATCTCTGGCTTTCTTCTAAAGGTTTGAAGGTAGAGAGGGTAGAAACGTGGGGTTGAACTCTGCCCATACACAATTGTTTAGCGA
>JBGTAZ010000366.1:0-5998 GCA_041749615.1 Leptolyngbyaceae cyanobacterium
AACTTGGAGCGTCGTGATAAAGAAAACGCCCATGACAATGACTGCCAGGGTCAGCATCAATGTACCAATATGTCGCAGGATTGCAATGCGGCTAATACTGAAACCAGTCGGTGGGGAAAGATTCATAGCGAATTATAACGACGAAGGGGCAAAAAGTTTTGAGTTTTAAGTTTTTAAAATCCTGTTCCCTATTCCCTCTTCCCTTTCTTTTGTCCTTCGGAGATGCTGCTGAGTTTGACGGGGTCACCGTCTTTGAGGGCTTTGCTGCTGCGGGAAACAAAGCGATCGCCGACTCCCAAGCCAGACACCACTTCCACCTGACCATCCAACCGTTTACCCAAAGTGACTGGACGGGCAGTCACCGTTGGCTTGTCAGAAGTAGTCACCGTGAAAATATTGCCCTGGGTTGGGGCAGGACGGCTAGAAGATGGGTTGCCGCCAGAGGATGGGTTGCCGCCAGAGGATGAGGCGCGCGATCGCCGATCTTTATCGGTTTGCAGCGCAGATTCCGGTACGACCACACGGGCGATCGCTCGTTGGGCAAAGTTCACCCGTGCCAATAACCCGCTACCGATGCTTTCATCGGGGTTGGGAATAATCACTTCAATTGGAATTAAGCGGGAAGTGGGGTCGGCGGCGGGAGAGATGCGGGAAATGCGCCCCGCGATCGCCTTCTTGGGGAAGGCATCCAAGCGCACCTGAACGGGCTGCCCATTGCGAACATTACTTAGCTCCCGCTCGGATACTTGAACCACCACTTTCACCTGACTAAAATCGCCTAACTTAAGAATTTCGCTACCCGGTTGCGCTAGATTTCCCGGTTCGGTAACGCGCTCCAAAACTGAGCCTGTAACTGGCGAAATTAACTGAGTCTGGGACTGCCGCTCTTTTTCTTGAGCAACGATCGCCTGTTGGGCAATCACGCGGCGTTGAATTGCCGTCACTGCTTGCCGACGAGTTCGCACCTGAGCTTCCGCCGATCGCAGGGCTTGTTGAGCCGTGCCAGCGGCAGTTCGAGCCGTTTCTACCCCTTGGGCAGCGATCGCCCCTTCGCGAAACAATAGTTCAAGCCGTGCCAGATCGGATCGGGTTTGTTGCAGCCGCAAGCGTTGTTCTTCAACGAGGGTCTGGGCGGTGCTTACCTCGGCATTTGCCTCAGCCACATCCGCCTGACGCGCCGCCACTTCGGCTTGGGCTTCGACCACCGCCGCCGTTAACACCGCATCATTCACCTGCCCCACGGTCTGCCCTTGCGCGACGCGATCGCCCACATCTACGGTTAGATCAAGCACCGTTCCTTCTGCCTGCGATCGCAAAGAAACTTGGCGGTAGGGCTGCGTGGTGCCTGTGTACTCGACGGGTTGTTGCAGGGGGAGGGCACGGGCGATCGCCACATCCACCGATGCCGGACCTTGATTCGCCTGCCGTTGCCCCGTTTGAGCTTCGGATTTTGGCAAACTCCCGCACCCCGCGATCGCGAACCAAGCTCCTGCCAAAGTTCCCCAACGCACGATACCTTTTAGCTTGATCGGCTCGACAAATTTTGGCATGACAAAAAACCTTCTAACCTAAAGTATGAGCCTGCTGCAAGCAGTTTTGAATTCGGTTACAGACTCCTCTCCCTTTTAGACTCGTATCCACACCGAGAGGTTCAATTTCTTTTAATGGCTGCTCAACAATTTTTGATTCATCAAAATGTCAAAAACAGAAACGCCAAAGACGTAATAGTCTCTATATTATTTGAATTGTATCGTTGTATTAAGCATCGTTCGATCATCCAAATGATAGATCATGTCTTATTCACATGACACAACATCAGCCCAAACCATTCGTTTGCATCCATCCATCCCTTAAGTGGATGGATGCCCTTAGATTCAAGCTGCGATCGCAGGGTGGCTAAATCAAATTTGCGGGAAATTTCACTGCGAATCGTTTCTCCGGCTGCCATTTCAATTTTTAGATTTAAGGTTTGCAGATGAACTGTTTGGGATTTGAGGCTGCGGAGATGCATTTCGATTTGGTGTAGCTCGGTGTTGTAGAAGGCAAAGTGTTCAAACTGAGCTACGTCAAAGTTGCCATCAAACCGCTGGTTAAGGTGATGCAACAGGTTGAGGTTAAAAGCAGCCGTAACGCCCTGACTATCGTTGTATGCCGCTTCTAATTGAGCCGTAGATTTGTGGAGATCAACGCCGAGCAGAAAATAACCGCCTGATCGCAACCCCAGCCGCACCTGTTCAAAAAAGCGATCGCACTCTTCCTGGCTCAGATTGCCTAAACTACTGCCCAAAAAGCAAATCATCCGTTGGGGCAAATAGGCATCTGATAGCGTTTGCAGAGCTTGTTCATAGGTGCCCACTAACGCATGAATTTTGAGTTGATCATAGGTTTGCAGTAGGCTCTGGGCGCTGCTTTCCAGAATTCCCCCGCTGACATCAATCGGGCGATAGCATAGCGGATAGTTTTGCGCTTGATAGGCTTCTAGCAACAGGCGGGTTTTCGTGGAACTACCGCTACCCAATTCCACCAGTTCACAGGCTCCCGTGTGCTGCGCGATCGCCCCGGCATATTGCTGCAAAATCGCCGTTTCCGTGCGGGTCAGATAATATTCCGGCAAATCGCAAATTTGCTCAAACAGTTGAGAGCCGCGATCGTCATAAAAATATTTTGGCGGCACCGTTTTGGGCGATCGGCTTAATCCTTGCACCACATCCGCGCCATCGCTATCCACTAAGGAGATGTTTGAATTCTTCAAATAGTCAATCTTCAGCCGAGTTTGCCAATCTGAAGGAATTGTTTCAGCAACAGACTGAAACGGCTCCTGACCAGCAGTTTGAAAACCTGACATGCAACCTCCCCAACACCCAATAGAACAAAATGGCTATGCCACTGTTCGCCATTTTGCCATTAACGGTCGCAATCTGCATGAAAGGCAGATGAGCAAAAAATGAGAGAAGAGGGAAGAGGGAAAAGGGAATAGTTTTGCATTCGCCTATCTTCTACGGAGATGCTAAGCGAACGTCATTCGCCACTCGCCCTTTGTCATAACTCTTCCGGAGATGCTAAGCGAACGTCATCCGCCCCCGGCGCTTCCCAATGGCTTAATAGGACGGCGTTGGCGACGTTGCCAATCACGTTAATCACCGTTTTGAAGCCATCGGTGAGGCGATCGACTCCAGCGACGATCGCAACTCCTTCTACGGGCAAGCCTGCTGCCGCTAATACCGTAGTCATGGTGATGATGGCAGCACCGGGCACACCAGGAGTGCTAAAGGAAACCAAAAAAGCGCTGAGGGCGATCGCCAATAGCATTTCTGAGGTAACGGGAATATGATAGATCTGGGCAATGAATAACGCATTGAATCCTTGCAAAATAGCCGCCCCGTCTCGCTTTAGGGCAGTACCCAGAGGAATTGCAAAACTGGCAATATCAGGACGCAATCCATAGGTATCTTGGGCATTTTGTAGGGCGATGGGGAGGGCTGCATTAGAACTCGCCGTGCCAAATGCTAAAGACAGCGCCGGAAATAGGCTTTGAAAAAAAAGCAAAGGCTTTGCCTGGAGGATTGCCAACCCTAGAGCGTAGATGCCCATCATCAGCAGGGTGCTCAGCAGCAAACCCAACACGTAAACCAGCAGTTTGGCAATCACTGACAACCCCTGAGTCGCAATAATCGAACTCATCAACGCAAATACGCCGATGGGTGCCGTGTAGAGAATAATCAATAAAATTTTTTCACTAATCGCATAAACACTTTCCACTACTGCCAAGAAGCTAGCTGCTTTTTTCCCAGAAAGCTGAATGCCCACACCAATTAGCGCTGCCGAGAAAATAGTTTGCAGTAAGTTTCCGGTGCTAAGCGCTTCCACCGGATTAACAGGCACCAAACTAATCAACCAATCCAGCATCGATAAACTTTCCACCTGAATAGTGACGGTTGGCAAAGCTAATCCTGTGATGCCAGCGCCGGGTTGTAGGATGCTGCATGTGACCATGCCCAAAACAACCGCGATCGCGCTAGTGATGGCATAGCTCGTCATCAGTTTGAGGGTATATCGCCCCACCTGACTGGCATCTTGAATGCGGGTCAACCCCAATATCAGTGAGGAAAAAACAATCGGAATGACGACAAACTGAACGAGGCGCAAAAATATTTGCCCAATCGGATCTAAAACATAATGATCAATCCCTGCAACATTAGCGGGTACGAATTGATTTAGACCAATTCCAAACAAAACCCCCATGCCCAACGCGATTAAAATCAACGTGGATAAGCTAATGGAGAGCTTTTTGGGCGATCGCGGATCGATGGTTGTTTCCATGCGCCTCGCAGATAGTTATGTGCGAAGCCATTATCTCAGACTTGATCACCCCTATCTGCCGCCTATGCCACCAAGCCAGATCGCAACGCTCGAACGGCGGCTTGTGTCCGGTCTTCAGCACACAGCTTACTCAAAATATTGCGAACGTGGGTTTTGACCGTGCCCACCGTAATGTAGAGTCTGTCTGCGATCGCGGCATTGCTGCACCCTGACACAATAAGCGCCAAAATTTCCAACTCGCGCTCCGTCAATGGATAGCTTTCTAACACCTGCTCCATCTCGGAATCCACTGCGCCAATTGCAACTGTTTTAGCGTGACTATTGCCATGACCATTCGAGGGAGTTTGGCGAACTTGATGCAACACCACATTAGCGATCGCGGGGTCAATCCACGAATAGCCCGAATGAGTCGCCCGCAGCGCTTCCACCAGCTTATCAATGCTGACATCCTTCATACAGTAGGAATCTGCACCCGCCGCAAATGCAGCCAGCACCGCATCTTCACTATCATGCATCGTCAAAATCAAAATTTTCGTTGTGTCGTTGTTATTCGCAGCTTGAAATTGCCGGAATCGTTGAGTTAGCTCAATCCCATCCATATCGGGCAACCCAATATCAACGATCGCCACATCGGGTTGAGTACTTTCCAATACTCTCAGCCCCTGAGAAGCATTCGGAGCCTCGCCCACAATGCGAATCCCTTCCTGCTGCTTTAATGCTGTCCGCAATCCAATCCGGGTTAGATCGTGGTCTTCAATTAGTACAACATTAAGTTCGCTCATGGTCTCATTCCTTACCAAGTGACAAAAGGTCTAAAACTTGTTTATGTTTATCCCTACTATTTAGATAGAGGCTTTGACAGCAAATCACATCCACCAATAGACATAGAGCCTCTCTCTCAAGGTCAACAGTCTAACTAAAACATCTCCGTCTATGATATTAAAAAGATAGTTCAGGCTATCTATCAATGTCATAATTTAGACCACTGTTTAATCAGTGTTTAACCCGCAAAGATACACTTCCCCTAAGTGAAGATAGCAGGTCAGTATCTTGATTTTTCAGAAATGATTGAATAATTTTAAGAGCAGCATTAAGCAACACCAAATCAATGCAGGAAACGCGATTAATGAATGTCCTCTTGGTAGAGGATGATGAAGTAGACGTGATGAATGTTAAGCGAGCATTCAAAAAAAATAATATTTCCAACCCGCTTTACATTGCCAGCAATGGTCTCGAAGCACTTGCCATGTTGCGTGGTAGCCCCAATCAATTTGACGCGGTTCCTACATACCGCCGCCTAATTTTGCTAGATCTGAACATGCCCAAAATGGGTGGCATAGAGTTTTTGCACGCGCTTCGGGCAGATCCCCTCTTGCAAACAACGCCTGTTGTTGTTCTCACAACATCCAACCGAGATCAAGACCGACTTGCAGCCTACCACTTTAACATCGCTGGATATTTGCTTAAACCGTTGACCTTGAGTGCTTTTGCCCACTTGATGGCAGTCCTAAATGATTATTGGATGCTGTGTGAAATGCCTTAAACCAGTGGCGAGTCGTGGTGGGCGATCGCACAATATCGCACAAAATTTGATTGCCCTAGACCCACAAGAACGAGTAGCGTGATAAAAATTTCAGTGATTCCACCACGCAGACTACGGGGTTCAAACGATCCTTCT
>JBGTAZ010000367.1:0-9924 GCA_041749615.1 Leptolyngbyaceae cyanobacterium
GCCGTGCCGTTTGACATTCACGTTCACGATACCTACTTCGTGGTTGCCCATTTGCACTATGTCTTGTTTGGCGGCAGTGTATTTGGCATCTACGCCGGAACCTACCACTGGTTCCCCAAAATGACCGGACGCATGGTCAACGAAACGATGGGGAGAATTCACTTTGTTTTAACGCTGATTGGCTTCAACCTGGCATTTTTGCCGATGCACAAACTCGGACTAGAAGGGATGAACCGCCGGATTGCGGAATACGATCCTAAGTTCACGGCGCTCAACTTGATTTGCACCATTGGCACTTACATTTTGGCGGTTTCCACCTTCCCCTTCATCTTCAACGTCATCTGGAGTGTATTCAAGGGTGAGAAAGCCTCTAGCAATCCTTGGGGTGGCTTAACCTTTGAATGGCAAACCACGTCTCCACCGCCGGTAGAAAACTTTGAGATTGATCCAATCCTGGAGATCGGTCCTTATGAATACGGCACAGAAGAGGCGGTAAAAATCATCAAAGCCGGACCATTTTTGGCACTGTCAGCGGCGGCGGCACAAGGATAAGGAGAAACACTATGCAAAGTTCGGCACTTGATACGACCACAATTGTCACCAGTCACCATTCGGAAACCGCCCACGGACATCACGCCCATCCCGATCACCGCATTTTTGGCATTATTGTTTTCCTGGTGGCGGAGGCAATGATTTTTATGGGGCTGTTCATTGCCTATCTAACGTTTCGGGCAGTCGCCCCAGTGTGGCCCCCCGCAGGCACACCAGAGCTAGAATTACTGCTGCCGGGAATCAACACAATCCTGCTAATTTCCAGTAGCTTTTTGATTCACAATGCAGATACGGCGATCAAAAAAGATGATGTGAAAGGAATGCGGCTGTGGTTTGCCATTACTGCTGCGATCGGCGCAGTGTTTCTAGCAGGTCAGCTTTATGAATATTTCCATCTAGAGTTTGGACTCAAGACCAATCTGTTTGCCAGCACGTTTTATGTGTTGACGGGCTTCCACGGGCTGCATGTCTTCTTTGGGGTGATGTTGATGTTGGGCGTGTTGTGGCGATCGCGCAAGCCCGGTCACTACTCCAGCACCAGTCATTTTGGCATCGAAGCCGCTGAAATCTACTGGCACTTTGTGGATGTCATTTGGATCATCCTGTTTATCCTGCTGTACTTATTGAAGTAACGTCAGTCGCAGAACGAGTTTGATGAAGCTTCGTTGAAACCAGGAAGGCAGAAGGAACGCTCATGTTTCTTCTGCTTTTTGCGTTGAGCCAAGGCTGCGGTTACCATAGCCTTCCGCGCTTAATCAGGACGGTTATCCAAACCCCATAACGGCTAAGCTAAAATGGCTCTGATTTTTTGAGAGTAATCTGCGGGTTGCTGAGGAGCATAAAAGGCATTGTTTAATTATGAGTAATTGTTTGAGTCGTAGATCGGATATGTTGGTCTCTGTGGTTTCGCCTGTCAGCAATGCAGCCGATTGGATTGCCAGCTATTTGCACGAAATTTCGTCTCTTTTATCAGCAGAATTTAAAGACTATGAAATTGTCTTGATTGATAATGCATCGTCTGACGAAACAGTGGAAGTGGTTGAGCAACTCCAGCAAGAATTGAAAAACGTTCAGCTTTATTGCTTGGCGCGCAAGATTCCCCATGAAAGTGCTTTTGTGGTGGGATTGGAGCAGGCGATCGGAGATGTGTTAATCACCCTAGATGCTGCCTATGATCCGGTGGAGCCGATCGCCGAAATGTTGCAAATGAGCTATGGCGGCGTGGATATAGTGTATGGGGCACGCAGCGATCGCGCTATAGGTGGCAAACGCAGTCTTTATAATTCGTTGAGCCGCATCTTTTTCCGGTTCTATAGACAGATTACCAAAGAAAATCTGCCCCTTTCAATTTCCACGCTGCGCTTATATACCCGTCGGGCGATTAATGCTTTTTTGGATAATGGCGATCGCTATAGTCTGTTTCCCGTCATTGCTGCCTTCTCAGGACTGCGCTACAAAACCTTTAGCTATCAACGCCTAAACCGTACCGGAAAAACAAGTAATCAAAGTTATTCAGAAGCAGTTTCAAGAGCCTTTCGCCTCATTTTTCTATCCTCTCACTATCCCTTACGCCTTCTCACCTTAACGGCATTAGCAGGCGCTTTTTTGAATGTGCTCTACAGTATTTATGTTCTATTTATAAATCTGTTTAAATCTAAAGTCGCAGAAGGTTGGACAACGCTTTCGCTGCAAAATTCAGTTATGTTTTTTATCTTGTTTATGATTTTGGCGGTTTTATGTGAATATGTCTCTCGGTTAGTCATGACTAGTCAAAATCGTCCATTTTATTTAGTCACGCGAGAAAGTAGAAGCTTGGTGTTAGCTCGTAAGCGAGAGATTAACGTGATCAAAAATGAAGCTGGGCAACTTCATGAATAATGCATCAAGTGTCAGTAATTCTGGGTTTATTCATAAAGTTTTTCCTGTTAGAAAGGAGATGAATTGAGAAAATTAAACTCTTTAAAACCCTTACTCACTCCGCCAGTTTTAGTCTGGGAATATGGGATTATTTCATTATTATTAGCAACTGTTCTTTCTAGAGGAATTGCCGCCGGATATGCTGCGTTAATTCCTCAGAAGTATCCTCAGCTTACAGTAGGAGGCATTACCTGGGAAGTAGGGTCAAAAAATCCTGACTACTTAATTTTGCTAGGATTTGTGGTAGGCTTTTTTGCGATTTATTTAGGGTTTCGCCTATTTGAAAATTCTATTCAAAAACATAATGGAGCGGCTGGTGCCGCAGCCCATCGCCAACTGTTAATTTATTCCATGATTCCGGTTGCTCTTTGGATTGGAAATATCTTTTTAAACAGTACGCCTACCTTAGAACTAGTAATTGTTTCGACTGTATTGGTAATATTGACGATTGCGTTTTCCGCAGGTCTATTGGCTAAAAAAATATGGTTTGAGGAGGGCGATCGCTATCTTGCTTGTGTGGGTAGCAGCTTACTGATTATTTTATTAGGCTTATTTAATGGGATTGCTCTCTGTCTCGCAATCGGTCGCCTTAGCTTAAACTGGCAGTTGACGATAGATACAGTCATTATTGTTGCATCGGTTATCACGGCTATTCTAATCATTGCGTTGCTAACAATTTGGTTGCCCAAGCGAACTGAAATTGACCCATTATTATTAAAGCTAAACCGTCTGTTAGTGATTGCTCAGGGCTTTCTTCCCCTTTGCTTTTTTGTTTTGCTGCCCAATCCTTGGACAGATGGAAAAACAAGATTTTATGGCTTTCCAATTGCGATCGCGCTTTATGTTCTCATTATCAGTTTAGTTGCGATCTCGTGGGTTGATTTGGTGAAACGCTTCCAGAAAATCACCTCATCTGAACAAGCGCGAATCTCGTTCGCGGCGGTTTCGCCAATCTGTTTAGTTGCCCTACTTCTCTTCATCAAAGCACCGATTGTCGGCGTAAGTTTCATCCCATCCGATGACTATCACTGGGGTGAATTTATTTTGCCTTTTTGGTTGACTCAAACCTTTGGTTTCATTCCTTATCAAGATTATGAGCCTGCACGAGGATTGGTGAATTATGTTTTAGGACTATTCGCAAACCTTTTTCTAGATGGAACTGCTGCATCTTATATGGCAATTTCTGGCAAAGCGATTCTATTTCTGCCATTTTTCGCGATCGCATTTTTCGCAATTTCTCCTTCTATTGGCTTGCTGCCTACATTTCTAACACTAGTGCTAATGCCGAGTCCTGGAGGACTGTTTGAAATCGATTTAATGGTGACAGCGGGGCTTTGTATTCTGGCAAATTCTTTTCTCAAACAACGCTCGATTACCTGGTTACTAAGCTGGTTAATTATCAGCATCGCCTTGATTTTATTTGCCCCAGGTCAAGGAGGATTATTTGCAATTTCAACCCTTCCTTTAGTTGCTTTTGTGAGCTATCAAGCCCTTCGTCGCGATCGCAAAATTTTGATGAAAACCGCAATCGTTACGGCAATTACTTTCTGCGTACTCGCCTTACTTACCCCCTTCGATGAGATGCTGTGGGGTGCAATTCGGTATGGTGCCGAACAGTCCTCTCTAAACAGCATCGCCTACGGTGTGGAATGGTTTAAAAGTCGAGGTAGTCACACTTTTCTAACTTATCCACTGTGGGAATTTGTTCGCACGGCTTGGATTGCTGCAAGTGTGTTAATTGGGCTACTCATCTATCGACTTCTGATTGAGAAAAAGCCTGCTGATACTGCAAGATTCTTGGCTTACTCTATTCCAATTTTCCTAATTACACTGTTGCTAATTCCGCGATCGGCAGGTCGAATTGATCCAGGCAATATATCGCGATTAGGCAACACGACTGCTTGGGTCATTTGTCTCCTCTTGCCCATTGTTTTGTTGATTGCATTTGAACAGAAAAGAAAGCCGCTCATTTTAATTGCGATCGCGTTATCAGGCAGTATTCTTTCATCAACTTTTCAAGGGATGCCTAGTTTGGAATTAGCCATTCGGCAACCGATTGAAACAATCAATATTGTTGGCATGAATCTTGTAGATGGCAGCAATATTGGGATACCGGGACTCAAGAATGGCATTGTTGAACCCGATCATTTGAGGCGATTACTAACCTTAAAACCATTGCTCAATAGCTTAATTGATCCAGGAGAAACCTATTTGGATCTCAGCAATCGCGGTGCTCAATATTATTATTTAGGCTATCCTTTACCGATTCAATCTGGTTCTACCTACAATTTGATTCATACGAACCAACAGCTTCGCGCCCTAGAAAAAGTTGAAAAAAATCCGCCTCCTGTTGTTTTAGCCTTTTCCGATTCGGGCTATTTTGATGGCGGTTCGGCAGCGTTGCGAACTCATTTGCTCTATCGGTTTGCAACAGAAAATTACAGTCCGTTTGCGATCGCTCAGTTCATTTTGTTGGTGCGTCCCGATCGCCTCGATCGCTTAAAAAAGCTCAATCTTGACCCATCCATCGGCAATGAATTTTCTGCGAATGGATTAGCTAGCACCACACGAGAAACCCAACTACAGCTATTAGAAAAAGCGTTTAAGGTGCCGTCTTTAGCTGGATTACCCAGTTCGTGGGGGCGATCGCTGAGTTCGCTGCAATCCCAACTACGCCTTATCGCAACGATGGATGAAAAAACTCCAATCACACTCAACTCATTAGAACAAACGGACAAGAATCGCTATAAAATCATTGGAAACCAGCCCAGTATAAGCCTAGATCTGCGCGCCCTGAAGCTAGATGGACGAGATGCGGGATTGCTAGCATTCAATTTCTCTTGTGCATCAAATCAGGCTCCTTCTACCCTAAAAGTGCTGTGGAGTAGCCAAACGGATGGCGCACCCAATCCCAATACCTCAATTCAATTTAATCCCCAACCAGGGATGCAACTGGTACCCTTAGATGCGGCTCCCCGCTGGCTACTTGCCAAAGGAATTTCCACAATTCAAATCGCTTTGGAAAATCCATCAGCTTGTACAGACTTTATGCTGAAGGACATCACCCTATTTCAACGCAGTCAGGTTCGTGAAAATCGCCCATGAAAATTCCTGTTTTGTTCACCCTTGTGACGTGTTTTTGCCTCTCTATGGTTTGCACGATTGCAGTCGCGGTTAGCGCAATCGCAGTGCAGCCCAGATTGTTCATTGCCTATCCGCCCAGTACTCACCAAACGACGGCAAACAAAATCTTTTTTATTGGTACGGCTCCGGTGGGTGGGCAAGTGTTAGTCAATGGACAGGCGATCGCCCGCAGCAGCGCCGGACACTTTGCCCCCAGCTTTCCCTTACAAATTGGCGCAAACCAGTTCACCTTTCGCTATGGCACCCAAGAACTAAAGCGCACCGTCACCCGCGCAACAGGCGGTATCACCTTGCCCATTGGCAACACCTTCGCCAAAGATTCGCTCACCCCCGCTGCCAATATTGGCAGGCTACCAGATGAGTTAATTTGCTTTGGCGCGATCGCCCCACCCGGAGCCACCGTCGGGGTGCGCTTAGGCACCAGCCAAACCGTGCCGCTTCAGCCCCAGTCTCAATTTGTCGAATTGCCCCCCAACTCAGCCCTGTTGACCCAGCAAAATCAACCCGTTGCCGTGAATGAAGCCGGATTTTACCGAGGCTGTGGGCGCACGGTGTTAATCGGTGATTTGGGCAGACCCGTTTTTGAACTGAACTTGGGCGGCAATACCACGCGCCAACTGGGAACGGGAAATATTCAAATTCTGTCGCCCACCCAGCTAGAAGTAGCAGAAGTTACCGCCGATTTCGGTGCGGCACGCACGGGACCCAGCACCGACTATTCTCGCCTCACTCCACTGCCAAAAGGCACTCTAGCAAGCGTCACGGGCTATGAAGGCGACTGGGTGCGATTGGATTATGGTGCCTGGATCAAGCGCCAAGAAGTGCAAGTGCGGCGCACGGCTGTTCCGCCTACGTCTTTGATTCGCAGCGTCAAGGCAAGACGGACAGGCGACTGGACAGAGATTGTGTTTCCGTTGCAGGTTCCGGTTCCGGTCAATGTGCAGCAGGGCGATCGCACCTTCACCCTCACCCTCTACAACACCACTGCCCAAACCGACACCATCCGGCTAGACGACGATCCATTAATTTCTCGCCTCGACTGGCAGCAAACCCAACCCGGACAGGTGCAATATGTTTTCAACTTGAAAACGGCTCAGCAATGGGGCTACACCCTGCGGTATGAAGGCACCAGTTTAGTTCTGGCGCTCAAGCATCCACCCACTATGAAAAGTAGTGGGAGAGGAAAGACTGCGATCGCGACGAAACCGCTCGCGGGAACAAAGATTCTGCTTGATCCAGGGCATGGGGGACCCGAAGATTTGGGATCGGTGGGACCCACGGGAGTGCCGGAAAAAGCCATCGCCTTAACCACTTCTAAACTACTGCGAGATGAACTGGTTCAGCGGGGCGCAACCGTGATCATGACTCGCGAAAAAGATCTCGATGTGGGGCTGCAAGACCGGGTGAACTTGATTGCTACTTCAGAGCCCACGATCGCCCTTAGCGTTCACTACAATGCTCTCCCCGATAGTGGAGACGCGATTAAAACCCAGGGTGTTTCAACATTTTGGTATCAAACTCAAGCGCATAGTTTGGCAATCTTTTTGCATAACTACCTGGTCAAAACGCTCAAACGCCCTTCCTATGGCGTATTTTGGAATAATTTAGCATTAACTCGCCCATCCAACACGCCAGCAGTGCTGTTAGAACTAGGGTTCATGATTAATCCAACCGAATTTGAATGGATTGTCAATGGCGCAGAGCAAAAGAAACTAGCACGAGCGATCGCGGATGGAGTCACCGCATGGCTACAAACCAGCCGTTAGTAGATTCACATCAAAGGTCAATAGCTATCGCCGTTAGTGGTTGTTTGCATCCCCAAAAAGTGATTCGCTTGCATTAAGCGATCGGCAATCACCATTCGCCGAGCAAGGCTAATGCCTGACTCAGACAGTGCTTCTTGAGCCAACTGACGATATTGGGCACCCGTGACAGAATCAACCTCATCGATATGCTTAAGATTGGCATAGACTTTGCGAACGTTAATAGCCATAAACCCTCTGTAGATAGCTTTTAGAGACTCTGTGATGTTTGATCCTAGCTACTTACCCAAAAAACAAGGTGATTAAAACCTGTGTTTCTAGCTTGTAAAACATGGGTAAACAGACTATGGGATGCAATCCCCTACATCTTAGCCAGTTCCAATGATTGCCATGCAAAAATAGGCATAATTCATCATGAAGGATCACAAACTTGCAACACTTGTTGCAATCCAGATCGAGAAACATATGAATTAGGTTAGGACGCAAAGATCCTTGAAAAACTCAGCAAGCCTTTTCAAGACTGCAACTTACAGCAGTTTTCGCCCCCCTAGCCCCCCAATTCTGGGGGGAACTAGAGCCAAAGTCCCCCAGAATTGGGGGATTTAGGGGGCTTATAGAGTGTGCAAGTGTGGCACATTCATCTGAAAATAGCTGTAAAAGACGATTCGATTAACACTTCATCAGTTGTGTCAATTTGAGAAAGTCAATCTTTGCTTCATCCGACTCATGCTCAAATGACTAGCGGTAAATTAGATCTCAAATGGGTTCTATAAAGCTTGTGTGAACTTCCGAAATAATTCAAACCAGGGCTGTATTTTCTGACACCTGTAAGCCAGTTTTCACGCATCCTCTCAACTGACTAATTTTTTGTGAAGGAGAGTCCAAATGAATTACTTTTCAACGGTCGTCTCACTACTGCGCGATCGCCAAGATTTTTTAGAAGAGATTCATCAAGGAGTCAAACTTAAGAGCAAAATCTCCGCCTTAATGATTTCTAGTTTTTGTTTCTTCGCAGTTTATGGGGCAATCATTGGAATGTTTCATAGCCCGCTTCAAGCGTTGGCTTCCGCGATTAAGCTTCCGGCTCTTTATTTGATTACATTATTAGTTTGCTTGCCCACACTCTATATTTTTAATGCGCTGTTTGGTTCCAAAAAAACGATTGGTCAGCACTTCACCTATTTGCTAACGGCTGTGTGTGTAATTGCAGTGCTACTCTGTGCTTTTGCGCCCGTCACTTTGTTCTTCTTAATCACTGTGAATGATTACAGTTTCTTCTTGCTAATGAATGTGATTATCTTCTCCTTAACCGGAATTTTAGGAATTTCATTCTTATATCAAATGATGAAGCCAATCGCGGATGGTGACGGCGCAAAAGTGCGTACTAGCATCCTGCGATTTTGGCTGTGCTTATATGGTTTTGTGGGCACTCAGCTTGGCTGGACTCTGCGCCCCTTCTTTGGCTCTCCTGGTGAGTTTGAGCTATTTCGTCCACGGGAAGGTAGCTTCTTTAGCGGCGTGTGGACTGCATTAATTAATCTGTTAACTTAACGCTGAAAGTAAGGAGCTAAACACTAGCAACTAAGGAAACCGAATGAGGTCAGATTTAGCAGATTTAAAGATTAGTGATCGCGAATTGGAGCAGTTAACCGGGTGTGATGTGGGGGAGATTTTCATCGGCGGAGTATTTGGCGGCACCTATCGCCTTTCTGCGCTGCAAAATCCTCAAAAACTAATAGCATTTTGCCTGACGGAAGCGGTTGTATTTTTGCTGATTGTCGTCTTCACGTTGCCGTTAAGCTTGTTCTTCACCAGTGGCGCAAATGGCGTTACCGATGCCTCCAGCATTCTCCGATTTTTGTTCGTTGCTGTTGTCATTGCGATCGCCTTTCTGCTTGCCTGGAATCTATATATGAAGTGGCGAGGAAAACACCTGAGAAGCCTGATGCGTTTGCTCGACGAGGTGGATCGTTATGAGGATATGCTGAGCGCGATCGCGGTATTGGATCGGCTAGAAACGGTCAACATTGAGAGAAACCTAAACTCCGCTTTGCAAAATCGATCCGAGATCTTGGAAGCGATTCACCTCACCCGCGATAACCTGATTGCTGGGTTGACAACCGAAAAAATCCTGCGAGAAAATCGCGGTTTACTCGCTCGTCAGCAAGATTTACTCAGCAGCATTGAAACCAATTTATCCCTAGTCAAAAGCCTGGAAGTAAAACATCAAGCTGACGAATACGGACAGTTTTTGAACGAAGCCCTGCAAATTGGTATTAGCGTCCACCAAGAAGTCCAGCGCCTAAATTGAGCGAGGGTGAAGCGGAGACTTTTGTTTCTAACATTCGCACTCCACACTCTGTACTCCGCACTTTCTATCCATTTAAGCGAGTGTCACAGTAAATTAATATTGGGTCGCGATCGCCGACACAATCAATCTTGTGATACTTCAACAAACCAATGTCTGCAACTGCTCCAGAATTTGTACTTTATGCTCAGCATGGTTGGGCAGATGGTGGTCGAGCAATGCGATCGCTGGCTCAAACCC
>JBGTAZ010000368.1:0-9543 GCA_041749615.1 Leptolyngbyaceae cyanobacterium
CAACGGTGCATTTGAGGGTGCCGTATACGGAGAGAACGGTGGCGTAGTAAAAACTCAGGTGCAAAACATAATTTGCGACTAGGGGAGGGAATAGGTGGTAGACCAAGGCTCCCGCCATTATCCAGGGCAACCGACTATCTCCATAAGCCAACTCTTTTGGAATGAAGAGATGCCATTGGGCGTTAAGGAACTGGACTGGACGGACGAAGTAACCAAAATAGCCCCAACTATCTCCACTACCAAGCCGTGGAAACAGCCAGAGACGAGTGATAGATAAGAGGATGAGGGGAAGCACTATCAGTAGAACTAGCCCTAGGTCAACTTTTTTGATGCGATCGCGCACTGTTCCCACGCCTGTATCCTCTAACTTAGCTTTAGCGCTGTTGTCATCTGAGCCGTTTTATCAACGTCTCTTCCTTTGAATTTAACCACGCACTTCTTTTTATACGCTCAATCTACCTTTCTAGAAGGTTTTTCACTGATTTCAACGATGCTCATTCTAAAGTGAATATCTCCCTGAGCAATGTCATAACTTGAAACTAACTTAGAGGTGAATCCAATAGATGCAAGGGATGTATTTGCCTGCTGTACAACATCGGTCTTTTGAGACAGTATCAACAGCTTAGGAAGCTTATCACAGTGTAGTTTCACCTGATTGATACGTGGCTTTGCATAGTAATCCAATTGAGGAAATTTGCTACTAATTAGGCGGGTTGGTGCTAATGAACTTGAAGAAATAGTGCTCAACACAATAGTGCTCGACACAGGCAAATTAGCCTGTTCAACCCCAAAAACCAATTCTCCTTCAGGGTCAACCTCCCTGAGGATATTGTGGGCTTGAACCACTGCAAGCATGGAATCTTCAGGAATAGAACTATAGAACAAGCGACTCCAAGCGCCGTTATCTGAGCCAAACAAGGTAAATAACGCCTGAAAATTGAAACAATAGTAGAACCCTAATACGGTCACCATCAAAATCAATCTTAGTGTGACCCAGTGCCTAAGTTTTTTTGCAGCGTTAGCCCTACTCGAAATCAAGCGTAGCAATAGTAACACTACAATGACAGTAAACACCAAGGTAGCGATACCCTGCATGAGGGGTTCAATATCCGCAAGTGCTGCCGAGTGAGAAAACCCTTGAGCCACCATACGATAGAGCAATTGACGAAAGATAAAGATTTGAAGAATGACGATGACTGCAATTAACCCACTTGTAGCCCGTCGATTCAGACGATCCAACATAGGCGAAATCTGTTCTCCTAAAGCTAGAAATGTTGAGGGCATCAGATAGCTGGCGTAGTAAGGAAGCCGTATTACCCCTAGACCTCGGATTTCTAGAAAGACATGAGGTAGAAGGCACAGGAGAAACGTCACTGAAAAAATCGGCAAACACTCAGCCAAGGCGCGATCGCGCCTGGACTTAAGATAGCTCAACACTATGCAGATCAAACTAGTGCAAGCGAGCAAGAACGGCAACCATATCCATCGATGCTCGTTTAACGAGATAGACCAACCGGGTTCAACGATTGAACCCTGGCTATGGGGTCCTGCAACCTTGGCATAGTTAATTGCTGGCATGAAAAAGAAAAGATTGCCATTGATGGCGTAATTGATTAAGCCAAAGAAGAGTGTGACACCCATCAACCCCAAGATGCTGTAGCTAATACTCGGCAGGATTGGATTTCGGCGGTATCGGTGATTACTCAATAAGTAATAAATGGTCAGCGCTGGTGTTAAACCGACTGAAGTAATATTGCTATAGACCATAGCCCCGCAGAAACAGCCTGCTGCAAACAGAGCAAGCCGCCAACGCTCTAGTTTGGCTGCCAAGGTTAATAAGAATATGGCAAGCGAAAAGTAGGCAAGTACAGCGACTTCGACGTAATCCCAATTTTGGCTGACCATGAAGTAGCCATAGGTGCCTAGCAAGATTGCTGCAAGTAAGCCTGATCGTTTTCCAACGGTGCATTTGAGGGTGCCGTATACGGAGAGAACGGTGGCGTAGTAAAAACTCAGGTGCAAAACATAATTTGCGACTAGGGGAGGGAATAGGTGGTAGACCAAGGCTCCCGCCATTGTCCACGGCAATCGACTATCTGAGTAAACAAACTCTTTTGTTAATAAGGGATAGCATTTAGCGTTGAGGAACTGCACGGGACGAATGAAGTAACCAAAGTAGATCCAACTATCTCCACTGCCAAGCCGTGGAAACAGCCAGAGACGAGTGATAGATAGGAGGATGAGGGGAAGCGCTATCAATAAAACTAGCCCTAAGTCAACTTTTTTGATGCGATCGCGTACGGTTCGCCCCCGTTGTCCCCATTTCGATTTAGCACTATCTATCATTCTCAGCCGTTCTATGTATGGTTCTTTCTTAAGAAGTCTACTAGATTGCTGCAGTCCAGCCAATTTGTTGATTTAATTGCTCACTATTGTGACTTGATTCCAGTCCTGAAAGTAGGTGGTCATCCTGGTTAAATGAATAATTCTGATGGCAGCTAAAAGCTTTGCGATGGGCAGGAGTGACCTAGCAATCCTGCCTTTGTTTTATTCCGCTCCCAAGAACTCTAGATAGCCTGTGCTTAGTTCTTTTACGGCTAAGTCATAAAGTTGTTTGCCATGTTCGGGAGTTGCCAAAGCTGGGTTAGAACCCATGCGACCATCAGGATAGCGACGACGAAAATCTGCGGCTCCATAAATTCGGTGGTCTTTAGACACCTCTGGGCTGAGAACCGCTTGCTTAATAGCTTCCGGGTAGATATATTGCGTTAAAGCCACCTCACTAGGGGTTGCATGGGAGCCTTCTTGGTCGCCATAGAGTCGTTTTGCCAAGCTATAGACAGAACCACACATGTACCAATTGCTGACTTGGCAGCGCACCTGATCGGCGTTCGTCACGTTCAAGTCAGCTAGCGTGGCATAGGTTTCGGCAAAAGCAGCCTTTAAAGTTGCCACATTGCCGCCATGCCCATTAATCAAGAAAAACCGGGTAAAGCCAACCTTCGCTAAGCTCATAATCGTGTCTCGAATGACCAAAATCAATGTGCTGGGACGAAGGCTAATGCTGCCAGGAAACGCCGTGTGATGGAGCGCCATACCCACATTGATCGTAGGAGCGACGATCGCTTGGGTTACTTCTCCCACCCCACGAGCGATCGCCTCCGCACAAATGGCATCAGTACCGATTAATCCGGTTGGTCCATGCTGTTCCGTTGAGCCAATCGGAATAATAATCCCCGCCGACTGCGCGAGATAGGCTTCAACTTCAGTCCAGGTGCTGAGATGCAACAACATTCCTTTTCAATCCTTAGATTATTAATTCTTATATTTAGCCTTCTATATTAAATTAATTATGAGTAAAGTCGGATTTTGCCGATTATTATAGGGTTGTCAATGGTCGATTACAGCCAAGGTGCTTAATAAGCTGACATTTTTCTAAGGAGTTGAATGCGTCCGAGTTCACTTACAAAGGCTAGAATAGTTGGTACAATCTGATACTTAAGATGGTTAGATTAGCAAATACTGTCAAGGTTCGTTTAATTGCTGGATAGTGGGTCATCAGAATAATGTCCATCAGGCGTTGAGGCATTTTCCCTCATCTACCTAATGAATGTTTAGCCAAAGCTTCAGTACCAAATTACCTCTCGATAAAGGTTTGCTCTTGCCTACCAACCAAAACGTTTCTACTAATGTATTTGCCTTGTCCCAAGTAATGATTTTAACGGTGCTTTTCTTCCGAAAACGCCTTAAGATTCTCAACGCCTCTAGGAACGCTACAGATTGGTGTTCAGACTTTCGACAGTTTTTTTGGGAACTAGACGCATTTTTTACAGATCAGATTTTAAGCAGGAGTTGCATATGATATCTGCTTAAGTTTGAAGTAGGGTTTGCGATCGCCTCCGATTGCGACCTACAGGCAAATCAAAAGAATTGGGTTTAGCCGCTAAAGTTTTCTGCTCGTCTGTGAAATATTGATAACTAAGTGTTCAGGAGAAGCAACCATGCTACACCGCAAGATCTATCAGCTCTGTTGTGATGGTCGTGAAGTCTGGATTTTCTTGCGGGATCAGCAGCGCTGGATAGAACGAGCCCGCATCCTAGATATTGAAGGGGATCTGGTAACTCTGCGCTATGAAACTGATGAAGAAGATGAAAATTGTTCTTGGGAAGAAATGGTGCGGCTAGAAAGCATTGGAGCTGTCACCCAAAAGTTGGCATCGGTGCCGAAGGGAGATGTGGAACCGCTTGTTTCTGACGATTGCCCTGAAGCGGAACAAATCCCTAACAATCGCTTTCCAGATACGAACCCCGAATAACGGCTGTTCAAACCAATCGATCAAATCTAAATGCAGCGATCGCGGTCTAACAATCGGCGATCGCTGCATTTTTTTATCTTCTTTTTGCCCTACAGAACCCGCACCTCAAATCATTGTTAGCCGCTCAGAGCCGCAATCATGACATAGCCCCATGGGTTATTTAATGCAGCGGTTATTTAATGCAGCGATCGGGCGGGGTCAAAATCTGGGCAGTTAATTGCCGCTTCGGTTAGCGCACTAAACGGATGTACCGTACACTTAAGCTGATAGTTACTCGTAAAAAAACGACAGTTTGAGCAAGGAACTTGGTGCATTTTTTGCGTTATTATCGTGGCATCTCTCACTGCCGTCCACAGGTTCCAGCCGAGTAGCAGCACAATCAGCCAAGCTGCTAAAAAGCAGAATGGAACCAAAAAAGGCTGAATTGCCTCAACAATGGGTTTAAGAATTTGAAACACAATAATGCCTAAAGTGACTAATCGGTCAGATATTAAGTCAGATATTAATAAATATCATCAATCTGCGAAACATTAAGTTTCTGTAATAATTAACACCCGATCACGCTTAATTTCGGTATCTCTAAAGGAAGATTGGCTACCCTAGTAGTGGCATATCTTTATCCTTGTGATCGTAGCGCTCCATGAAAGTATCCATATCGTCTAACCCCGCTCAATCTCGGCAAGTTCGGCAACAATTGGCAAACCCAGATGAGTCATTGACTTATGAGTTGGGCAAAGCGGTTCAAGAATTGCCTCCGCTTTACACTCGCTTGCTAGCAGGCACCATTAGCGTGATGGTTTTTGGAACTATCGCTTGGGCATATTTCAGCCGAGTTGATGAAGTGGCTGTGGCACAAGGTGAGTTGATTCCGTCTGCCCAAGTGAGACCCGTGCGATCGCTGGGCGGTGGAACGATTCAGCAGGTCTATGTCAAAGAAGGCAAGAGTGTTAAAAAGGGCGATGTTTTGCTAGCCGTTGAGCCTGAAAAAACGAAGGTTATCGATGCCGATATTGCCCGTCTTGAAAAATCTTCCAAGCTGATTCAAGAGGATCTTAATCGCTTAGAAGCGGAGCGATCGGGAAATGGACTTGCTGGAACTGCCATTCAAGATGAATTTTTAAAGGCTCGGCTAAAAGCGTTTGATGAACAGAAAACGGGCGCTGATGCCGAAGCCAATCAACAAACTGCCGCGATCGGAGAAGCCAGAACTCGCCAGTCTAGACTGGAAGAAAACTTAGTCAATGCTCAAGAAAATCTTAGAAACGCCAGGAAGAATTTAGACAATGCCCAGGAGCAAGAAAGAGGATTACGAACATTGCTGACGGACAATGCAGTTCCTCGACTGGAGTATATTCGGGCAAAAGATAACGTCACAAATGCGGAAGACAAAGTTGTTTCTGCTCAAGATAAAGTTGTTTCAACCCAAAAAGAACTCGCCGGACAGCTAGACCGCATTCGCCAGTCAGAGCAAGGCTATCAAGCGGCGAAAAGCAAGGCTGATGGACTTGCCTCTCAACGTCAAAGCGAAATTCTCACAACGCTGACCAAACGAAAAGAAGAGATTGCTTCCATGAAAGGTCAACTAGAGCAATCTAGAAAACAGCGAGAGTTGTCGAAAATTACTGCCCCTGTGGATGGCACAGTTTATTCGGTGAAAGCAACCAGAGGTCCAGTGCAGCAAGGTGAAGAATTACTCTCAATTCTGCCGAAAGGAGAAGAAGTCGTTTTAGAAGTTAAAGTCTTAAACCGCGATATTGGCTTCATTCAAGCGGGGCAGAAAGCCAAGGTGAAAATGGCAACGTTTCCTTTCCAAGAATTCGGCATTGTGGAAGGCACTGTGATGAAGGTTAGCCCTAACGCGATCGTTGAAAAGGATCAGAATGGGCAATCTCAAGGACCTGTTTTCCCCACTCGCATTCAGTTAAAACAACAGGCGATCGATGTTAACGGCAAGAAAGTAGAACTTACCCCAGGGATGTCAGCAACGGGAGAAATCGTCACCCGTAAAAAGTCGATTCTCACCTTCTTAGTAGAGCCTGTGACCCGCCGATTTAGCGAAGCCTTTCAGGTGCGCTAGCTTGTTTTTCTACAGCAAAATTTCGATTGTGCCCTGCTGCCCATCCAGGCGGATCAGTTGCCCATCCTGCAATTGTTGAGTGGCATTCTGCACATCCATCACGGCAGGAATTCGATATTCGCGCGCCACGATCGCCCCATGGGAGAGTCGCCCTCCAACCTCAGCAATTAAACCACCTGCCCGCGCGAGCAACGGTGCCCATCCAGAATCGGTGTAGGGAACGACTAGAATCGTGTCTTTGCCAATGTCTGGAAGCGCCGCTAAAGTCATGATGATTTTCACCCGTCCCTCTACGATTCCAGAGCTAGCACCAATTCCCTGAAGATGCCGAACGGTCGGTCTTTTGCTCAGCGTTGGCACGGGCGGCGCATTGCCGTAAACCAAAAAAGGAGTGGATGGCAGCGCGCGATCGCGCTCTAATTGCGATCGCCGCTGAGCAATTAGATCATTTACACTCATCTTGAGCATCGGCTCTTTGGGTTCAATCAATTGCCGGATCTCTTGAACTTCTAGATAAAAAATATCGCCTAATTGCGATAATCGCCCGCTCTCGATCCATTGCTGTTCCAAAGCCACGAAACTCCAGCGCAGTTCAGCCAGCAACCGACTATAAATTTCAGTGACTCTACCTTTGATATTCATCCGGCGTTGAACCGTACGTGCAAACCCTTGGAGCGGCGCAGGTGTCAGTGGTGCAGAGGTTGGAGCAATGCAAAATTGAGCAAACAAGTCACGGATAGGTGTGGGTGCTTCCCTCCAAGTGGGCACTGCAATATCCGTACCCACTTCGCTTAGGTAGCCATATTGCTCTAGCAACTGGTCAAATTTTGCAAGAATTATTTGCCCGTCAGGGGTTGAATTCAGCACTTCAAACAATTCGGCAGAGGGAAAAGACGCAGCCTCGGCTAACGGTTTAGACAAAATTGATCGAGCAGAATCAGCCAATGCTTGCAGCGATCGCAGGGCTGCAATTTCTGGAGTCGCGCTGTTGTCTACACCGACATCATCCACTTTGAATAAAGCCTTGCGTAACGCCGCGCTCAGAGGAGCCAAGATACTATAGTACGTCGCCGATTTCAGCAAATCTAGAATAGAGTCAATCCGATTTAACAACTCAAGTTCAGTCAAGTTTTCAGCAGGCTGCTGAGCAAATTCAGTCAAAGCTGGAGTTATCTGGAGGCGATCGCACTGGGCAAAATCCTTCGCCAAACTCAATTCACGCCCTAACAGTCGCATCAATCCAATCGAATTTCGGAGCGTGGAAACCAACGGCGGCTTGCTAAATTTTGCACCCTTCGTTAGAAACTCCAAACTTTCCGGTGGTAGCCCCATCTGCCGAAAAATTCGCCCCAAAAGAGACGCATTGAAATAAGCACGAGAATAATGCAGCGTTGCCGTTTCGTCAAAATTCAAGCCACGCGATCGCGTTCCCAAAACCAGAGTAAACAGATCACCCCAAACGCCACAGGTCAACGGACGATTAATCGACCAGGTAAGCGGACAAATCAGCCCTGGAATCACTTCTGCGGCGATCTTGCGAGTCCAAATCGGCAACAGGGTTGTAATCGGGCGCGTTTGTAACAGCCAAAGAGTTTGCCCGTCATAGCTCCACTCTATATCTTGAGGAATTCCTTGGTAGTGAGCTTCCAACTGTCTTGCCCAGTAGGCAACCTGCTGAATGATTCGAGCCGGCACCTCTCCAGCCCCTTCCACTTCCAACGTCAAATCATCTGGCATAGTCCAGGGTTGTGAATGGTCGAGCGATTTCTGCAACAACGCATCGTTCACAAACACTCGATAGGTTTCCGGCGTTAATCTGCCAGAAACCACCTGACTTGCACTGCCAGATAATGCCTCAACCACAACCATTTCACCACTTTGAAGAATGGGATCGCGGCTAAAAGCGACTCCCGAAAAAACTCCGCAAATCTGCTGCTGAATCAGAACCGCCATGGAACTTTCCAGCACCCCTAAATCTCGCCGATATTGGGTAGCCGCAGATCGGTTATAAGACTCAAAGCAACGATTAATCGCAGGCTGTAGTTCTTCAGAGTTTGTAATGTCAGCAATACTCTCATACTGCCCCGCCGCAGATGCCCCCTCAGAATCTTCCCCGATCGCCGACGATCGCACAATCAAAGGAAACTCAGGCGATGGATTTAATGCTGCAATTAAGGGCTGCGGATCATCTCCCGCTGCCAACACCCAGCCCATAGGCACGGGATAGCCTAATTTTTTCAGATAGGCAAGCGTGGCTGCTTTTTGTCCATATTGATTAACGTCCACACCATCATCCAAAGAGCGGATCGCTCGACGTTGAAATGAATCTTTCAATGAATCCCCTTGAAAAAACTTAAATGCACCACGAGAACTAGCCTGGACAGATTGAGAGTTCAGACTCAAATCATCGGGGATTTTGGTATAAATCCAGCCCAGCAGGAACGCCAAAAATGCCGTAGCAATAATTAAATCTTGCTGCTCTGGACGCAATAAAACAGTGACTAGAACTAACAATCCTAATACACCAAACTGAGCTTGTTTGCGATCGCGCAAAACCGTAAATCCAACGCCACCTATTAAACAGACAAGACCCGCAACAACCGTATCATGAACAAAATATCCCCACACAACATTGGTTGTTCCTGCGCCCCCACTAAACCAATAGCGCCCCATCACAAGCGCAATTAATGCTAGAACTTCCCACACTTCATCCGTAGGAAAAAAGAACCTTGCCAGCAAAACAGCAACAATTCCCTTCAAAGCTTCCGCACAAACTGCTAATATTCCTGCAAAACGCCCACCATGATAAAAAGCCGCAGACACACTGACATTGCCAGTACCCAGCGCTCTTAAATCTTTTGCAAAAAAGACATCTGTAAGCCAACGAATCAGCGGCAGTCCGCCCAATAAAGGACAAACAACAAAGATAACTAGAGCGCCCCAAACTTGCATCAACGTCATCAGCCTGCTTTTTAATTAAAGTTATGAGGTCTTGTCATCTTTAAGAGAATGCTACAAGATTACTCAGAAATTTAGTAACCAATAGCAAACAAATTTCTCCATCAAAAAGCCCTCCCCGTTGGAGGGAGGGCTTAGATCAATCATTCAACTGAGTAGGTCAGAAGACTAACCGTTGATTGCAGGTGCCAC
>JBGTAZ010000369.1:0-13499 GCA_041749615.1 Leptolyngbyaceae cyanobacterium
TGCTGATGTACCTCAGCATCGACCAGAAAATTGCCCCAAAATATGTTATCTACATTGGTTTGACGTTTCTGGGTGTGGGACTGTTGCAAATCTATAGCGTGATGAACCAATCGCTGACCGCCCTAAAGCTATTGCCGGGGTTGGTCATCATGGGAACTGGCTCGGCTCTATTTCTTGCCTATATCGCTTCGCTCACCTATTCAGCAGCCACTCAGGATGAAAAACCAGAAGGCACAGGCATTTACAACCCAATTCAAAACCTCGGTAGTTCCCTGGGTCGTGGCATCTTGGGTACAACCTTGATCTCCTTCACCTCCCAGGGCATTGTCAACCGGGTCGTGGAAACGATGGGCAGTCAACTTTCTCAGGTTCAGCGAAAAGACGCGATCAACACGCTTGAACGCATGATTCAAACCTACTCTGGTGAAGAAGTGCGTGCCGTATTCGCTAAACTGCCTGCGATCGTTCAGCCCGCCCTCAAGACAATCATTCAAACATCTGCCTTTGAAGGAATTCGACTGTCATTGATGGTTGCGTTGATGTTCACTGCCGTTTGTTTTCTGCTGACAACTGCATTGCCAGGGTACCCGCGTCGCTAATTGACTACTTTATGGAGCAAACGCCGCGCTGCTCGGTTGACTCAAGTAGGTGTAGACAATTCGCGAAACATCTTGAATAAAATCTCTGGCTCTAGGATCGTCATAGGCGCTTTCTACCAGCACAGCCGCCAAATAGCGCTTGCCCGTGGGCATTTGAATAATACCCGCGTCTCCTAAAACAAAGCCGATGTCGCCCGTTTTATGGGCGATCGTCGATCCCCGCCCCAATCCAACCGGCAATAGAGACCGATTCCGCACCCGCTGCAAAATATTGATCACCTGACCTTGGCTCTGAGACGATAGCAACTGTTGCTGATCTAGCATGGCAAGTAGTTGAACCAGTTCTCTAGCGGTGGTCGTGTTCGTCCCTTTCAGATCGGGCAACATCTTTCGCATCACCGTTTTTTGCAATCCCCAACTCCGAAATCGGGTGTTGAGTACCTGAATGCCGCCCATGCGCTTGATGATCATGTTGGTCGCGGTATTGTCACTGGTGACAATCATCTTGGTTGCGGTGTCCAGCAGGCTAAACTTGCTCCCTGGCGGCAGATCTTGAATTTCTCCAGAGCCGCCCACAATCACATCCCTGGTCATGGTCAAGGTTTCATCGAGGCGAATAGTGCCAGCATCCACTGCCTGAAACAGGGCAATCAAAATGGGCAGCTTGATGATGCTAGCCGTGGGATAAACCTTATCTCCATTGACCTCTGCATAGTTGCCCGTCTCTAAATCCATAAAAAACATGCCCGGTTTTAGAGAGACATAGCCCCCCGATCGCAAGCTTGCAAGTCTCTGTTGGAGCCAGTTGAGCGATCGCCCGGATGGCATCAGCCCATTCACATCAAGGGTTGGTGGCGTAACGGCAGCGATCGCCTGAGAATCCCCTCGTTTAGGCACATCGACACGGGGCGTAGTTCCTACCACAGGCGATCGAGGAAATTTGGTAGGAACAACAGTTGGCGTGGCAGCAGTTGGCGTGGCAGCGCCAGTAGCCGGAACCACCACAGCGGTGTTTGCAATCTCTAGTCGAGGCGTAGGCAGCTGCACAGACCAGCGCGTCGGCGACTGCGATCGCACTTTCACTTGGGCTGGATCTAGCACATAGCCTGGAGCCAGTTCAATCACTAAGCGAGTCGTTTGAGCATCAAACTGACCAATTCGCAGCGTTTGAACTGTCCCCCCAAAAGACTCACTCACCTTGGGGCGCTTCAATTTTGTTCCCGGCAGATCAATCACCAACCGAGTAGGATTAGACACTAGCTGAGCAGTCGGTTGCACGCCTTCATCCGTAGAAAACTCTAGCCGATTTTGGCGAACATCAAAGCGCCACGCTTGTAAACTGCTTGCCTGCACTGCACTGGGAAGCAGCAAAACACCCGCAAGACTAGAAAGAAACCAGGTCAACTGAGAATCGGAGCGCATAAGCGTCGTTAAAAATGATTGCAAAGGATTATGCCGGATGAAACGCAAATACATCCACAACAAACGAGGAAGTGTACCCGACTTTATTGCAACAAGCACGAACCTGTCTATCAGTCGTTCTTCGCCAATGATTAGTTCCAGTCAGGATTGATTATCAATGTAGATATTATTCCCGTAAATATCCGGTTCCCGTAAATATCCGGTTGCCAAAAAGGTAACTATTATTTTGGATTTTTATTTTGATACCAATTTGAAATTGAAACGCGACAAACGATCGGCTGGAAGCAGCAATGTTTCTTTGTCTTACAACTCAAAATATCTCCTACGGAGACGCTACGCGAACAAAACTCAAAACTCAAAACTCAAAACGGTATGAGAATGCTGCTTCACTTTGATAATTTGGATGACTCTCAGCATTTCTTTTGAAAGTAGATAGGCATATCCTGTCAACATTTGTCATACTGAGTTGTAAATAGAACATATTTTCTCGAAGGCTCACACGAGTTCGTCAACGTTGGATTTCCTAAAAGAAAATTTGTCCAATGGAATAAAACGATAGATCTCCCTTTGGTTGATTTCTAAAACATCAGGCTGTGAACTGTTTAAGGTCAATTAAATTAAAGTCAATTAAAAAATTACGTTGGCACAAAAATAGGATCTGAGTGGCATAATGCATGTTCTACCTTAGGTGCATCGCCTTTCGCTGATACTCTCTGATATTGTCAGTTTCGCTCCATACCTTTCAGAAAAAGAAGGGGCGACTCGTGTAGGTACTGAGAGTGCCAGTGTATTTAGCTACTGAGTTTTTCTGACACTGATAGAATGTGTGCCTATTTCTTGCCTCTAAGTATGCTGACAGATTGCGAGATTCGATACTTTGTTGAAATTACGACCTGCATTATCAGATTGGGCTACTAATATCGATGGACGCTTCAATTCTGTTGGTTGGAGGTGATGATTTTCTGGCGACACTCCTAGATCGCATTCGCAATTTGCTGAATTGTACGGTGGAAGTTGCATCTCGTCCGAGTGAAGCAGTGCCGCTGATTCAAGCGCAGCAACCTGATTTGATTATTTTGCAAGCGAATCAGCCCGGTAGTCTTGAACTTTGCTATGAAATTAAAGGACAGGCAAAACTCGCTTGGATTTATTGTCTACTGTTAGAAATTCCAACTCAAATGTTGGAGCCTGACCTGAAACGAATATGGGAGATGGAAGCACGGACTGAGGCTTTGGAAGGGGGCGGCGATGGTTATCTTTGGTTGCCTCAAAAGGATGCTCAAGGTGAAGCATTAAAGCCGGATGAGATTGCCAAGCAAGATCGGTTGTTACGATCGCAAATTTTAGCCGGGGTACGAGCAGTCAAAACCCATCGTGAGCTAATGCGAACCAACGACATTTTATCGGCGATCGCGCTGTCTGATCCGCTCACCGAACTCAACAATCGCCGTGCCTTGGATTGGGAATTGCCGAGGCAAATTCAGAATGCTCAAACGCGATCGGAATCCCTCAGCTTAGTCATGCTGGATATAGATTACTTCAAACGAATCAATGATACTTACGGTCATCCGGTGGGCGATCGCGCCTTGCAACTCGTTTCCAGCCGTTTACGCCACAATCTCAGATTTCGCGATACTCTATTTCGCTATGGCGGCGAAGAATTTGTAATTATCCTCAGCAACACCGATGAAAGTGAAGCAGATTTAGTTGCCCGTCGCCTGTGCCGTTTAATTGGAGAGCAGCCTTTTATGATTGATGAAGGAATTGACCTAACCATCACCATCAGCGCTGGAACCGCCACCATGAGAAGCACGGATGATGGACGGGGCATGAACTTACTCAAACGGGCAGACCAAAATCTTTTAAAAGCCAAATCGACCGGACGAAATCGGGTTGTTAGCAGCATAGAAGACCCGACGGATGAAGACGGTGGAGAGTTCTAAATTTTGAGTATTCGTCATTTCGATTGAACGGACTGCTGAATTTGGATGCCGCGTTTTTGCAGCGTTTGTTTAAATAAATCAGTCGGTAGAGCTTGTTCCACGACCCATACGCCGGGTTGATCCAGTTGCCCCGATAGCAGCAATTCGGCAATGCTGCCGGTGCCACATCCCGCCGCGATCGCGGTGTTGGAGTGCGTCAGTGTGGAAACAACCTGAGTCGCTCTGCCCTCTTTTATCCCCGTGACTTCCGAGCGAATGGCAACCCCAATGCCGCTAAAGTTATCGGTGACATCGGTCATGAAATGGCTCACCTGGGACAAAAACTCAATCACAGGAGCCTGTTTTAGCAGCCAGGGATGCCACCAGCGGGCAACGCTCCAGGTGAGATGATTGTAGAAATCGGGGAGTGTGCCAAACTTCGTGATTACGGTTTTCACGGGAAAGGTGCTGGGCAGGGTGAAGCTTTCGGGCATGTCGAACCAATAAACGCCCGTGCGTCCGTAGGGAGCAGGAAATTCAATCATTTCGCGATCGCTGTAGGGCTTCATCGTTTTCCAAGCGCCATCGATCCAAGCTTGAAATGGCTTTTGCAGTCCCAGGAAGGTCGTTCGCATCACCGTTACGCCAGCACCGCCCGACCCAGCAACCGCATAGCTCAGGTGAATTGTCTCCGCTGCGTCCAACTGCTCCACATCTTGCCGCACCATGCTGTTAGAGATCCCCGGAAAAATGCCCGTGTTGACGATCGCCGTAATTCCTGCCGCTGCCGCTGCGGCGTTACAACTCATTGCCTTACGAGTAAACGACGGATGATCACTCAAATCCGCATAGTTTACGCCGTGCTGAATGCAGGTTTCTAGCACTTGGGTATCGCGGTAGTGAAACGGTCCAGCGCAGTGAATCACTAAATCGGCTTGGGAAATTGCTTGAGTCAAGCTTTCAAGATCGCCCAAATCTAGCCGCAAAAATCGCCCTCGTTCACCCAAGCGATCGCAAATTTTCTTTCCTAAAGCAGCATTGCGCCCCGCAATCACGATTTCTGCCTGCGTGAATCCGAACAGATCCGCCGCGACGCTGCTGCCAATTCGCCCACTGCCCCCCAAAATCAAAACCTGTGCGCTCATAAGCTACCTGTAAATTCACCCATCCACCCATTCACTCATCTACCCAAATATTTAGCGGCTGATTCTAAAGAGCTTTTCGCATCTTTCAATGCTTGGGCGATCGGCTGCTGAGTGTGCAGAAATACCCGCGCACAGTTGCGTCCCGGCATTCCCGAAATGGAACCTCCCGGATGGGTGCCAGCCCCCGTTAGATACAGTCCGTCGATTGGGGTTTTATAATTGGCAATCTCCGGCAAAGGACGGAAAAAGACCATTTGTTCGAGGGTCATATCAATGTGATAGTAATTTCCTTTACGCGCTCCCAAGCGTTCTCCCAGTTCGGCGGGGCTTTCCACCCGACGGGCAATGGTGGCGGTTTTAACGTTGGGCGCATACTCTGCCAGTTTGTCAATCACGCGATCGGCAACCTGATGTTTCAGGTCATCCGTCCAGCCGGTGCCGCGATCGCCCGTTCCTTCCAATCCAGCGATATTGTAGGGCGCAAAAAATTCAATCCAAACCGTGTGCATTCCAGCGGGAGCCATGGTTGGGTCAAGCATCGTCGGCTGCACGACATATAGCGACGGATCGGCATCGGGAATCCGCCCCATTGCCGGATCGCTGTGGGCAATTTCCACATGGCGCACCGAGTCGGCAATCAGCACCGACCCAATCAGATACTCATCTTGATGGTTGTAGCGTTCAAACTTGAGCGGCTCTGACATTGCCAGATCGACTTTCAAAATGGTTTCGTTGTTGTTGACGATGCGCCGTTCCAGTCGTTCCCCCAGATTTGGATCGGCAGCATCCACGTCACCGCGATCGATCAGGGAAAATAACCGCTGGGCATCGATATTGGAAATGACACCTTTTTCAGCCCGATATTCCTGCCCTGTCGTCGTCCGCACCCCGATCGCCCGTCCATCGTCCACTAGCACCTGCTTCACGGTTTGCTCGGTCAAAATTTCGCCGCCTAACGCCTGCACCAGTTTGACCAACGCTTGAGTTAAGGCACCGGTGCCGCCTTTGGGGCGTGCCATGCCGGGGTTGTGCCGCAGCGCCATCATAATCGTGCCGATGCCCAAGTTCTTTTGAGAAGGAGGCACGCCCATTTCAGCCGCCAGACGAGCCAAGGGCGCTTTCAAAAACTCGGAGTCGAACCATTCACTCAGCAAATCTTCGGCACTCGAAAGCATGGTTCGCACAAAATCCAAGGCTTTGTTAGTCGAGCCAATCACCGACATGAGATCTTTGATCTTGCCCGGATCATAATTTCCAGCAATGTCGATTAGCGATCGCGGCGGCGCATTAAACATGGGAGTCATCGCGTGGATTACCCGCTGCCAATACTCCGTAAACTCAGCATACTTTTGAGCATCACGCGGACTGTAGCGGGCAATCTCGGCGCAGGTTTTTTCTAGCGATCGATGCCCTAAAAAATATTTGCCATCCGGATGAGGGCAAAACACCACTGGATCACAAAATAAATACTCCAACCCATATTTGGTGAGTTCCAACTCTTCCACCACCGGAGCCAGATGAATAAATTCGTGATCGATCGCGCACAAATTAAACTTAAACCCAGGAGCCTCTTCTGGCATTGCCTCTTCGGTTGTGGCGGCACCTCCCGGCAGCGATCGCCGTTCCAACAACAGCACCTTATAGCCTGCTTTTAATAAATAGGCAGCACAAACCAGTCCATTGTGCCCCGCACCGATCACCAACACATCATAGGATTGTTTCGTTGATTGCATCAGAACTCGCTCCAAACAAGATTCGACTGACCGATGATTGCTGAAATTGCAGTTGAAATTGCAGTGTGACAAGTGATGGAGTGGCTAAGGAAAATCACGATCAGTCAGCCATCTATGGAATACTTTACCCAGAGTATTCACTTGATTGGCATAAAAAGCAAATTTTGAACGTTAGGTATAACGTACCGATCAATCACGTTTGCAATGAATGATGAATTAGGTGATGTCTCAGTATCAAGTGAGTTTGCGGCTGCGTTTAGCGAAAATCTTGGTTTGAATCACTTGGCTTAAGACCGCAAACTTATTTCAAAAGTTGTTTTTTGTATAGTCGTGCAAAACTTAGGCAACTAGGGCACTCTATGAAAAGAGCAACAGGGTGATCTCGTTCGTGGGAGTGTAAAGCATTTGAACTCTTGTCCAATCTACGTTAGTCTAAACCTGCTTTCGATCGTCGCGTAGACGATTGCTCAGACAGAGTTGTCAAAGTCTAAATAGATACCTGGAAAAGTAAGTAAAGTCGTTCGTTCTAGATTTGACCTTTTTCAAGCTTTGTCTACTGTGTTTCCTGGATTAATCTTTTGCAGCCTGAAATTGTTTGCCGGTGATAACCCTCATGGAAGACGAGATCCTGACAGCAGACCTCAAGGGGCACCGCACGTTAGCAACCGTGGTGTTTACGGATTGCGTCGGCTTTAGTGCCAGAATGTCAGTGGATGAAGAGCATACCCTGGACTTAATCGGGCGTGACTTGACCCTAATGACGCGAATATGTGAGCAGTTTGAAGGACGGGTTTTAAAAACCACGGGCGACGGGCTGCTGATGTGCTTCTCTAGTGCAGTCAAGGCGGTAGAATGTGCGATCGCAACCCAGCAAGCGATCGGGGCAACCGCTATCATTCTGCCGCCAAAAGACTATTTGATGCACCGAATTGGGATTCATCTCGCAGACATGTACATCACTGAAACCGATGTCATGGGGAATGGGGTGAATATTGCAGCCCGGTTACAAACAGAAGCAGACCCCGGTGGAATTTGTATTTCCCAAACCGTCTATGACGTAGCCAAACATGGGCTACAGTTGGATACTAAATATTTGGGGCCGCGCGAACTTAAAAATATTCGAGAGGTGGTGCCCGCTTACAAAATTCTGCTGACCCCCGAAGACGCGATCGACGATCCCTACGACGAAGCCGCGAAAAAGCTGGCTCAAAGTCCCAGCTTGGCGCTGATTAAAAAACTGCTGTTTTACGTCTGCAAAAATCGTTGGGAAACTGATGCCGTCAAGCTCGATGCCATTCACCTGAAAGGGTTATTTCAAGAATTTTTAGGGCTTGCTTCTGATGTTGAACAATTAAGTCAGCGGCTAGAAACTGCGATTAGAACGCTGAGTAAGCAAACTGAATATGCTCTTGTTGCTAAAGAGCTACTCAGTGAGGCAAATCGATTCTATTTTCCCACTCAACCGCATCAGGAACCCTCCGATCAAACGAGGCTTCTATTTACGCCCGTTGCTGCGGCAACGCCTCAGCGGAGCGAAATGCAGCCGACTTATCAGCAGATCGCTCACAGCCTCGATCGCGGCACTGATCCAGTCCGCTTGAAAAAGCTACTTTTTTATATTTGCCGCCGCCAGTGGGAAAGTGACTTGACTCGTCTCAGCCAAATCGATACTGCTGTTCTAGTTCAAGAAATACACAGCGCGGCAGTAGACGGCAACAAGCTCCGCCAAACTTTAGCGCAGTTTGTGCAAACGCTGAATAAATCGGCGGAGTATGAAGTCGTGGGCAGGAGTTTAATCGCTCACTTTCTACCGCTTTATCCTGAACTCCAGGCATCTGTTGCTAAAAGCACTAAGGCATCGGAAACCCAATCAGCCGAAACTCCAGCAGACTTTTTATATCGCGATATTGCTGATCCAATTGAGCAAAGTTCATCTGCTCTCCGCCTTAAAAAGCTGATGGTTTATATTTGCAAAAATCAATGGATCAGCGATTCTGATCAATTAGCCGCCTGTGATACGACAGGTCTGCTAAAAGAATTGCATACGCTAGCTCCCACCCTTGAGCGCCTGCAAATGGCGTTAGAGGCTGTCGTGAAAACGCTCAGTAAGCGGGCTGAGTATACCCTGGTTGCGACGGAGCTAATCAATCATTTGGGTTTGATGTATGCAGATTCAGCAGTGCTTGAGCGATCGCCCGCCCCAGCCCAGCCATCCCCTACCGTAGACCCTCAGAAAACTCCTACTCCTGTCGATTCAAATCCACCGGTGCAATCTGCTCCCAATCTTTTTGATGTGCGCCTGGGCATTCTAAAGTACACCAACCCACTTCGGGCAAAAATCCTGGTCTTTTCCACGCTTCATTCTGACTTTACGTTTAGTCACGAAGACTGGCTTCATCTAAAAATGTATGAACTAGATGGGTTGCTGCGGGAGTTGGTGCAGAATTTTCAAACCTATACCGACTTAGAAGCGGTGTTATATAGCACTGCCCGACGGCTACCTGAGCCGGAAGCGGGAGTGCAAGCTGCCGACACTATTGTCAAATGTGTACGAACTTTATATTTACATGGTAGTCCTGCGTCTATCTTTGGGAATGCTGAGCAAGCGACCCGAATCACTCTGGACGATTTTGAAGAATCGACCCAAGGTTCAACGATGCCAGAAGCCGAGTTTGGCCACACTCAACAGTTGGCTCCACCTTTGCGATCGCCCGACCCTTCGGACGCATGGGCAAACTCTACTCGGTTGCTGTCGATTGCCGATGACCACTCGGCAAAAACGGGAATCTTCAATGCTCAGGAGTAGTGGTTTCTGGTTCATCTACTGTCACACTGGATTACAATACTGCCACACTGGATTACAAGAAGATAAACCCGGTTAATTTCCATGGATGCCAGTGAGTTACTACAGCGCTATGAGTCCGGTATTACAGACTTTCAAGGAGAAAATCTATGCGGTGTAGATTTAAGCCGTGCCGATCTGATTGGGGTAAATTTCACAGACTGTGATCTGCGAGGAGCCAGTTTTGTGTTGGCGTATCTCAATCGGGCAAACCTCAGCCGCGCAGATCTATCGGGTGCGCGACTGTGTGGAGCGAATTTGAGTCAGGCAGATTTACTATCAACGAACTTGCGGGATACCGATTTGCATGGCGCGATTCTCTATGCTGCCGATTTGCGCGGGGCAGATATTACGTTGGCAAACTTGTTAGATGCCAACCTGATTAGTGCAGATCTCCGCAACGTGAACTTAAGCGGCGCAAATCTGCGGGGTGCTTGCTTGCGGGGGGCAAATCTTCGCTATGAGAAGCGCTGCTATGAGGGCGCAAATCTCCGGGGTGCCGATCTCCGCAATGCCGATTTGCGCGGTGCAAATTTAACCGGGGCAGATTTGAGCAAAGCCGATTTGAGCGAGGCAAATTTGAGTGAGGCAAGTCTCCGGGAGGTAAATTTAACCGGGGCTATTTTAGACGGCGCAGAGCTAAAAGGCACATTTTTGACGGATGCCATTCTGATAGAAACGAGCTTCCGGCAAGCGCTGCTGGTGAATGCCAAGTTAGAACGGGCAGATTTGACTGGAGCAGATCTGACTGGATGCAACTTAAACGATGCCAATCTAACAGCAGCAATCTTGGCGAAGGTGAAATGCACCCAAGCAACCATGCAGCGATCGCGCTTCAACCGAGCTGATCTCAGCCGTGCCGATTTGCGTGGGGTCAATCTCACAGAAACAACGTTTATCGAAGCATATCTGGGCAGAGCCGATTTGCGGGGGGCAAACCTGACGAATGCGAATTTGGCAAAAGCGGAGCTGAGTAGTGCAAACTTAACTGGAGCTATTATGCGTGGGGCAACCATGCCCGATGGATCAAACCACGAATAATTTAGAAAACGGGTTTAACCCGATGTGCGACTTTCCTCAACTACCTAAAAAGACTGATTTAGCAGCGCTAAGCTTCCTTCCGAGCGATCGCACCACACACGCCTAGTCGTCTTGTTGTACACTGCATCAAGCGTAAACTTTATGTTTCCTTGATGTTCACATCGCAACAGCATCATTTACTATCTACCCCTACCGGGGCGCTTCAAGTATCTAGAAAGCCGCTTAGGTTTGGCGATCGCGAAGGCAATCATTCCAGCTTAGCGCCTTCGTATCCAGTGCTGTTCTCGTTAGTGGTGCCAACCTACAACGAAGGCAGTAATATTCATGCGATCGTGCGGCGGTTGAGCGATCTTTTGGATAAAGTTCTGCCAAATGCCTACGAGCTAATCATTGTGGATGATGATAGCCCTGACCATACCTGGGAACAAGCAGAATTGCTGATTGCAGAGTATCCTAATTTGCGCGTCATGCGTCGTCAGCACGAGCGTGGCTTATCTACTGCGGTGATTCGGGGATGGCAAGCCGCCCAAGGCGATATTTTGGGCGTAATCGATGGGGATTTACAACATCCCCCCGAAGCGTTGTTGCAACTGCTGGCGGCAATCCAGCAGGGAGCCGACCTTGCGGTGGCGAGTCGCCATGTGGATGGGGGTGGTGTGAGTAGCTGGAGCGCAAGCCGACGATTTTTGTCTCGTGGGGCGCAACTGCTGGGATTGGTATTGTTGCCACGGGTGGTCAGTCGGGTTTCCGATCCGATGAGTGGCTATTTTCTGGTGCGGCGAAGCGCGATCGCCGAAGAAATCCTTGATCCGGTGGGGTACAAAATTCTGATTGAGGTGTTGGGACGGGGCGCGATCGAAGAAATCGCGGAGGTTGGCTATGTGTTTCAAGAGCGCGAAGCCGGGGAGAGCAAAGTTACCTGGAAACAGTATTTTGATTATTTACAGCATTTGTTAAGGTTGCGAATTGCTTCGGGTCGGCTCGGTCGGCTCGGTCGTAAGCTCAATTTTCCAGTGGAGCGCTTCCTCAAGTTTGGCGTGGTGGGGCTAAGTGGCTTAGCGGTAGACATGACGGCGTTCTACCTGCTGTTTGGGGTGTTTGGCTTTGGGCTAACCCGCAGCGCAATCTTCGCGGCGGAACTCGCCATTCTGAATAACTTTATTTGGAACGATCGCTGGACATTTGGCGATCTGGCTCAACAGCAGCCGCAGAAACGCTTGGTGATTAAGCGATTTTTGAAATTCAATATCGTTTGCACCATGGGGCTGATTTTGAATGTGCTGCTGCTGAACCTATTTGTCAATTGGCTCCACGTTAATCCTTATGTCGGGAAACTTATGGCGATCGCCTTCGTTACCTTTTGGAACTTTTGGATCAACCTAAAGTTAAGCTGGCGCGTGACTCAAGTGAAGTAGATCTAGCGAGATTTCATGTCTGAAATAGCGTTTCTTGCCATCGACGCGATCGCTTGATCGGTTGCCTTGGGCAGGTGATAGTACTTTCCTCCAGCATTCTTTGCCAGTTCTTTGGCGAATCCCGTGGAAATGTACTTGTTTTCCGTGTCGATCACGAGTAGCTGAAACCCGATCGCCCGAATTTTTCCCGCAATATTCAGCAGTTCTGCTTTGATGTCAGGCTTTTCGCCCTCTTCTAGGGTTTCTCCTAGCGATCGCGCCAAAGGAATATTGCCGCGCCCATCGGTAATCGCCACAATTACGACCTGCCCAATATCGCCCGACTGCTGTGCATTCATGCCTACTCGAACCGCTTGGGTCAGTCCATGTGCCAACGGTGATCCGCCGCCACACGCCATGCGATCGAGTCTTCGTTTTGCCGCTTCAATCGATCGCGTGGGGGGGAGCAACACCTCGGCTTGTTCGCCCCGAAACGGGATTAGAGATACCTGATCACGATTTTGATACGCTTCCGTCAGCAATCGCAACACGGCTCCTTTTGCCGAGTTCATCCGGTTGAGCGCCATGGAGCCAGAGGCATCGACCACAAACACCACCAATGCCCCAGCTTTGCGGGCAAGCCGTTTGGCGCGAATGTCGGCTTGTTCGACAAACACTCGTTTTTGGGGTGCAGAATACGCGGTGCGGGGTACGAGGGGCAGATCTTCATTTCTGACTTGTGTATCCTGACTGCGCTGGCGGCGCGATTTTTGGTAGGGGGCGGCGGCTCGGAGGGTGGCATCTACGGCAATGCGGCGCACCTGACCTTTGGGCAGCACGGGTTTGATATAGCGACCGCGATCGTCCGAAAAAATGGTGGTGCGGCTCCCTGACTTCCCGCGCTTGGTTGCCATCTGGGCAAAATAAAGCACTTCTGGGTCTAAAATTACCCCTTCTGGATCAAAGACAAATTCTTGCGGGACGCTATTGGGTTCCTCTGGCTCTTGATCTTCTTCATTGTCTTTGTCTTCCTCGTTTTCCTCGTCTTCCTCGTCTTCTTTGCCCTCCTCGTCTTCTTGCTCCTGCTCTGATTGATCCTGGGGCGACGGTGGCGGCGGCGGCGGGGGTGCGTCTTCGGGTGGGGTTTGCACGATTGTAGATCGCGGAATGATCACCAGTTCCACGGCACGGCGCAAATCTTCGGCGCTGACATCGGTGCGTCCTTCTAGGGCAGCATGAGCTTTGGCAACGCGCACGGCAAACAGTTCGGCACGGTGTCCTTGAACTCCACCCCGCAGAGCCTCCGTGACTAGATATTCAATCTGCTCCGGCTGAATCTGCACGTCTTTTAGCCATTCCCGCGCCAAAATAATCTGGGTTCGCAGGGAATCGAGATCTTCG
>JBGTAZ010000370.1:0-12999 GCA_041749615.1 Leptolyngbyaceae cyanobacterium
AGTGGTGCTTTTAGGGGGCGATCGTAAATTTATCAACCAATAGGAAGACCCATCACCCTATTTAGACAACTAATCTTCAGCCTGCAGACTGATGAAGAGAGCAACCTATTTCAAGTAAAAAAGAGAATGTAAACATTAAAAAATAAATCACGCCTTTCTTACATTCACTAAGAATAACTTAGTGATGATGAAAGATAAAATCCAAAGACTAGAAAGTTTTCTAATCGATTTATTTCTATCTTGGACTAGGTTTATTTTTTTTAGAAATTTTCGATGTATCCATCGAAGGAACCATCATGAACTTTATCCGTACTCGTTTAAACCAATCAATCCGCACGATATTAGTTGCATTCACCTGTGCTATTCTGCTCCTTTCAACCGCTTTTCCAGCCTTAGCAGGTGGCAAAACTGCCCCTACAAGTCTCACAAAAGGAGAAGCTCCGTTGAACGACATTATCGATAAATCGGAAGAGATCCTTCAAGATGGAATCCCTTCTATGAAACAAGTTGAAAAGCGCTCAAACGAAGGACTCAATGAAGTTCAAGGCAGCGCCGACAGGAACAAAATGAGCCGTTCTGATAATTCGCGCAAGGCTGTTTCAATTGAAGAGCGGATCAAAACTGGGCTAGAGAAGGCTGAAGGAAAAGACTAACGACGATAGTCAATCTGTTTAATAACTCAGTCGATTAAAGTTACTATATTTAGCTACAGATGCTTTGCACTCTGTAGCTTTTTATTTCCTTAGCTAATCCCAGCTTGATTTGTTTAAGCAATTCTCAAACCACGCATTTCCATGTTTGGATGAATGGTTTGATTCTAACTAATAGGGTTTTTGTCCGACAAAATTTCCCGGTGGATCGTAATTGCAAACCCACACTTCTCGACCGTTGCCGCGTGCCATGCCACACCCCACTTGTTTTGTGCTGCGCCAGACAATTTGTGTGTAGTGTCCGCACATTTTGCCTGGTTTACACGAATTCGCCGCGTAGTTGTAATCGCTCACTTCGTCACCCCACATTTTTACCACGCGCTCTGGGCTTAACTGCTGCCCAGATGCAGATGCTAGATTTTCGCCATAGCGCGAATTTGGGCGATGGTCAAAGCGGTTTTCTTTGAGGAGTTTGGTTGCCCATTGCTGTGCAACGGTTGCCAACTGGGGCGACCAGGTTACCGCCGACACTCCAGTGCGTTTACGCCAGTCGTTGTGAGCATTGAGCATTTGCTGAATCCCCGCCTGACTGGATACGTCATACACTGTCGTGGCAATCTTGTCTTTTTGAGCGCTGCTGAGGGACTTAATTCGGTCAACCCCAACGCCTTTTTCGGTGCTGCCACTTTGGGTGTATTTCACGTCGTAGCGGACACCCGATTGGCTATTCCAGGCGTAGCCGATTAATAAAGCTTCTTGCCATTGATTTCCCTGGCGCACATATACGGGTTTACCATCCAGCGGAAAGGGGAGTGGCGGTTTTTGAGCGATCTCCCTGAGGGAGGCGCTTTGCGGAATCGCGTTAGGAACAATAGAGTTAATTCCAGCTAAAACTCCATTCGCTGGAAGCGTAGGATTAATGTAAGCCGCTAGTAGACCAACCGCGATCGCCGTAGCGAGCGAACCATATCGTTGGGGAATCATCTTTTTACCTACCACAAACGTCTCGTTGTGTTGAGTATGCCCAATCGCTTTAAGTTCCCTACTTATCAGAAACTTTTTGTTCAGTCACCAGGGTTAAGCTGAGCCATTCCCCTTTGTCGCTGTAGCTGCGAATCATCCGCTGGCGTAAATTGGGTTGAATCAGCCAACCCGCCTCTAAGAAAAACGCTTCTCTTGGTTTAATCTGCATCGGACAGTTCGACGAGGCACCGTCTGGCAGCAACATCACCTGAATGGGCTGAACACCTTGGGTAAACATCAGCCGATCGCCCTCAATCTCTGCGATGGAAGCGATCGCTTGGCTAGATGTGCCTGATCCGAAGGAAAGATCGTGTCGCAGGCGATCGCCTTCTCGCTGAATTTGCAGCCGGCTCAAAAAAGTGCTGGGTTCTCGCCAATCGGGATATAGGGTCGTGGCGGCTCCCTGCCAAGGGCCCACCAGATCCTCTACGGTCAACGTCGGGCGTTCTGGAGAAGGTGTTCCAGTCCGATGTTCTCGGATCAAGGTGACGCGATCGCACTGGCTGTCTCGGTTAAACAACTGCACCAGTCGCAAGCGGCGATCGCCGTGAATCAAGCCAAACTCAGCGCCAAATTCTGAAAAAGGGGCAAACTGAAGCGATCCTTGAGAAAACGCCCCCTCTTCAAAAAAGAGGATGCTGCGCCCCAAGGTGCTGTATTCCAACACTATTTCATTCGGTTCTGGCGTGAGCTGACGAACAATTTGGCGGATCGTTTGGTTGCCATTTAGCCCTTCTAAGGAAACAACCGTTGGCGTATCCTCCAGTTCCTCTGCCTGTGCCGAAAACCGAGTGAACGACCCCTGCCACTCTCCTAAATTTTGAAGTAAACAGTCCCATTGAGATTTCATACTTATCTCGTGGCAATTTTGCGAACGGCGAACAGACTGCCCATCACCCCAACGGAACTCCCTAAACCCAATAAGATGATCGCGAGGAATAGTTTTTGAAAGGGGCTGATCTGCAATCCATTGGTCAGAAATTGAACAAATTCTGGCTGTTGAGCCAACAGATGATTGAAAAATTGTTGTAAGGCAGTCAGCAGGCTCCAGGCGATCGCGGCTCCGACCACGCCAAAGATCACACCCTGCAAAATAAACGGTAGGTAGATCCAGCTTCTGGTAGCACCCACCAGTTGCATGACTTCAATTTCGCGCCGTCGTGCCATGACGATCAGGCGAATGGTGGTGCTGATCACGGCGATCGCGGTCAGGGTTAACAGGGTAATCACCACTGAACTAATCCAATTCAGCCCTTGATTAAGCTGAGCCACTCGTTTCACCGCTTCGTCTACAAATATCACCTCATCGACTCCGGGTAGCTGCGAGAGCTTGGCTGCCAAAATGGGTACCCCAGCCGGAGATTTCGCCTTTACCTTTAGCTCGTCAACTAGCGGATTTCCTTCGAGTTGTTGGGTTGCACCATTGATTTCTGAGATGCCCAATTCCTGAATTAATGCTGTCCAGGCTGCTTCTTTAGATACAGCTTCCACCGCCGCCACTTCTGGCATCGCCGCACTGCTCGGTTTCAAATCAGCCGCCTGAATACCCGTATCGAGATAGGCAGACACTTCTAGCTGGTTGCCAAATTGATTGAGCAAGCCTTCAAACTGCCAGGACGCTTGCAAACTAATACCAAACAAAAACAGCAGTACCGCGATCGTGCTGATTGCTGCCCAGTTCATCCAGCCGCCGCGCCGCAGCCCTAGCCAGGTTTCGCGCAGCAGATAATCGGTTTTTGTGAAAATTTGAAGCATCGTCACACTTTATCCTGGGTTCAGCGATCGACTCCACCAGAGTCGTGGTCTACGCTAAACGAAGATGGGGCGATCGTCAATAGATGCAATCGACCTCCACTCATCCTGACTGTTCCTATTGAATGCGATTCAAACACCATGATCCACCCAGTCCCTTGATAAAGAACAGATGAAGATGCTCGCAATATGCGATCGCGCACACAAATATTTGCGTCAAATCACACAATCTTGCCAAATTCGAGGGAATACTAGAGGGGAGAAAACTGGAATAGATAGTCTTGGAATAGACAGTTTTATTCTTGTACTAACCTCGGTGCATCGACAAGTCAGGCGATTCAACTTTGTGATTCATGCAACCCAACCGAGAGATATAGCGGTATGACTAGGAATATGACACAACACTGGGTATTGCGTTCTAGCGCCGCGATCGCGCTAGGGCTGATTTTGGCTCCTCTTGCAGCGGCTGCGCCCCCTGCGATCCAGCCGCAACCCAGCTCGATTCTACAAAATCGGGGCACCTTCCAGATTAGCCAAAGTTTTAAGCCACCTAATCGGGGCACTCTACCGCCCACGGCTGGGGGCGCAACTCGTGGCAATTCTTGCGTTCCCAATCACAAGAAGCCAATATCTTTGATCCCCAAAGAACGCTTAGGGTTGACCTTCAGCGCCAATCCTACTTTTTACTGGCATATCCCTTCATCCCCTGCAAAAACAGCTAAATTCTTGATCCTAACGGGTGATGATGTGGATGTCGTCTATGAAGCCACCATTCCGCTGTCTGCAAAGTCGGGAATTATTAGCTATGTTTTGCCCAAAAATGCGCCATCCCTGGAAATTGGCAAACGCTACCATTGGTTTTTGACATTAGACTGCAACCCCTCTAATCCCAGTGTTAACCCGATCACAGAAGGCTGGACAGAACGGATTTCCCCAGATGCTGCCCTACTGAAGCAGATCGAAAAAGCGGACTTGAAAACTCGCGCATCTCTTTACGCTGACAGTGGGATTTGGCATGAAGCAGTGACCACGCTTGCCACACTCCGACGCACGAATCCCCAAGATTCCGGCGCGATCGCAAACTGGAACGAGTTGCTAAAATCTGTGGGTTTGAGTGCGATCGCCACAGAACCTCTAGTGGATGTCACCGTCAGCCAAAATCCAGGAAAAAAATAATCAGGATTGCCCCCTGAAAGCCAAAAAACAATCCTCACGCATGTTATCAGCGTTAAAACAAAATCTTTGGCGATGGCGCGGGGTGCTAATTGCAGTCCCCACTGTTGTAGGCGTGGTTGTACTGCTGCGCCTTGCGGGATTGTTGCAGATGTTGGAATTAGCATCCTTAGATCAGTTGTTTCTCCTACGTCCACAGGAGGCGGTTGACTCTCGGATTCTGCTGGTCACCATTGATGAAGCAGATATCCAAAAATTGCAGCAGTATCCGATGTCAGATGCAACACTGGCGCGGCTTTTAAACAATTTGAAGCGGCATCAGCCAACGGCGATAGGGTTGGATATTTACCGCGATCTGCCTATGCAGCCCGGTCATGAAGCACTACTGAAGATTTTCAACACCACTCCGAACTTGATTGGGGTGCAAAAAGTGGGTTCTACTTCGGATAGTTCAGCCGTGGCACCGCCTCCCGCATTGCAGAAGCGTGAACAGGTGGGCGCAAATGATCTGCCGTTGGATGTGGATGGTAAGGTGCGGCGTGGAATTTTGTCTGCGACTACTCAAGCCGGTGATTCTGTTTTTAGCTTTGGCTTTAAGCTGGCATATCAGTATTTGCAGCGCCAAGGGGTGGCGAGCAACCTGACTCCTGAGGGGCGTATTTATGCTGGGGCTGCCATATTTCCGCCGTTTGAAGAAAACGATGGCGGTTATGTTGGAGCCGGGGCAGGGGGCTATCAAGTGTTGATCAACTATCGGGGTGGCATCGATCGCTTTCAACGGGTCGGTATCATGGAGGTGCTGGAAAATCGCGTTGCGCCTGAGTTGGTGCGCGATCGCATCGTGCTGATTGGCAACATTGCTGAAAGCCATAAAGACTTATTTTATACCCCTTTTAGTAGTCGGCTGGGCAGTACGGAGCGCACTCCGGGAGTTGTAATTCATGCCAATCTAGTGAGTCATATTCTCGGTGCAGCTTTGGATCAGCGCCGCCTTATTCAAACCTTGCCAGACTGGGCAGAATATTTGTGGATTGTGGCATGGACGGCGATCGGCGGCGTGCTGTGCTGGCAGCAACGCCTCACTAGCGGCAGTACCCAACTCCTATTGCTGAAGCGCTTTCGGTTGATGGTGGCTGGAGTCATGCTGATCCTCAGCGTTTATGGTGCTTTTTGGCTGGGCTGGTGGATTCCACTGGTGCCCGCCCTACTAGGACTAGCAGGCTCTACGATTTCTGTCACCGGGTATCTTGCCCATAGCGCTGGGGAAATGCGAAAAACTTTTGGACGTTATCTCACCGATGAAGTAGTATCCAATCTGCTGGAAACTCCCTCTGGCTTACAGTTAGGCGGTGAGCGGCGGAAGGTGACGGTGCTGATGTCTGACTTGCGGGGATTCTCTGCTGTCTCAGAATGGTTGCCGCCAGAGAAAGTAGTGACGCTACTCAATCTCTATTTGGGTGCCATGGCAGAGGTTGTGGATGGATACAAAGGCACCATTAATGAATTTATTGGAGATGGCATTTTTGTGATGTTTGGTGCGCCCGTAAGTCGGGTGGATGATGCTCAACGGGCGATCGCCTGTGCCGTTGCGATGCAGTGTGCAATGAGTACGGTAAACGAACAAAATCAGCAGATTGGGCTACCCGTGATTGAAATGGGGATTGGCATTAACACAGGGGAGGTTGTGGTTGGCAACGTTGGCTCTCAAAAACGCGCTAAATATACCGTCATTGGCAACCACGTCAACCTAGCCGCCCGAATTGAGTCTTACACCGTGGGGGGGCAAATTTTGATTTCTGAGGACACCCTCAAAGATGCCAGCTGCGAAGTGCGGATCGATGGAGAACTTCAAGTGGAACCCAAAGGAATTCGCGTTCCCATCACGTTGTATGAAGTGGGCGGCATTGGCATTCCCTATAATCTTGAGCTACCTCAAACAGCAGATGCGTTGGTTCCCCTGGAACAAGCAGTGCCTCTGGAATACACTGTGCTAGAAGGAAAACACGCCGTCGGCAATCTGTTTCAAGGCGTTTTGACCCACCTCTCTGATTCGAGTGCTGAATTGAAAACAGACCACACGCTAGACTTGCTGAGCAATCTAAAACTACATCTCCAAACCGGACGCGATCGCGCGCCAGTGACAGGGGATTTATACGCCAAAGTCTTGAAAAAAGTGGTGGATCGAGAGGATCATTTCTTGATTCGCTTTACGTCCGTGCCGCCAGAGGTTGCCACGGTTTTAGCGTCTTTGCGGCACCCAGCATAAACACTATCGCTTACTATCGCTTAAATTGATATTGGTGCTGGCGATCGCCCTCAACCCGTTTGCGATCGCTAATATCTGTGAGCACACCATCTAGCCAAAGCAAATTACCGTTTTGATCAAAAACTCCTTGCTTTCGTTCAGACACCCAAATAACACGACCATTGGCATGGATAATTCGATACTCAATCTCCGAACGATGATGATCGAGAGCAGATTGAATGAGTGAGTCTTTAATTCGGGCAATATCGTCTGCGTGAATAATGCTGAGATAAGACATTGCCTGATTTTCAACGAATACGGCAGCAGGATAGCCGCTAATATCCTCAATTCCATTACTGATAAAGTTCATTCTATAAACTGGGTTACAGCGAAACACTGCACCTGGAATGTTAAGCGCCAAGACTTTAAATCTCTCTTCGCTGGCTTTCAACTCTACCTCTAATCGTTTGCGATCGGTAGTGTTATATCCACTAATTACAACACCATCATTCTCCAATGTAGACGGATATCGTTGTCCTTGAACATAGAGTGAGACCCAGCCCCCCGACTTTGTTCTCCACCAGCACTCGATTTCTGAGTGACTAGATTGAATGTCACTGAGCCACATCTGAAATACTAGAGTAAATTCATTACAGTTGCAGGGATGGATCAGGTCAGTGAGACGGTGACCTAGCAGTTCTTCCTTTTTATAACCCAACAATCGCTCAACCGCAGGACTCACATCAATAATCTGTCCAGCATTGCTAGTTTGAATAAACAAATGGGGACTATTTAAGACAAATGTCTTCCATTTTTCTTCTGTTCTGACTAATGCGTTGTAAATCTTTCGGCTCTCTGTAACATCCTCTAACAAAACAGCAAAGTACTGCTTGTGACCAGTCACAGAAGCCGGTAGATCAATCAATGAAACATTGACATTAATCCAAATAACTTCGTTTTCTTTAGAAATAAAGCGCTTCTCAATCGTGAAAGATTCGATATCTCCATTCAGTAGCTCTTGCTTTAAATTTACATCAATTCGCTTATCTTCTAAGTGAACAAAATTGTCGATGTATACATTCTGTGTAGCTTTTCCAAAAAGCCCCTGAAATTTTTGATTGCACTGGATGATGACTCCGCTAGAACTGACTAAAGCGGTGGCGATATTAGAGCCATCCAACAACGCGATCGCTCGCTCATATTCTTCCATGAGGTTGAAAATAGAGCCATTGATATTGGCTTTTTCGCCCGTCAAAAACATTAGCTTGGCATCTGAATCAAATTGCAGGGAGCATTCAACAGGCTGCTCATTATCTTGAGTTTCCGCGAAAAACTTGACCGCCTCCCCTTGTAGCGATCGCTGCCAAAAAGCTGTTAGAGCTGCGGCGGGTGTTGTTTGGGATAAAAAATAGTCAAAGAAACTAACGTCTCTAGCCTCAGTTTTCAATAAGTCTAAAAAACTTTGACTCGCATAGATTGGCTGTCCTTGTTGATCATAAACACAAATTGGGTTGAGCGATCGCTCCAAAAGATTTTGCGACTGCTTGGAGCAAATTCCAGGAATATTCCACAAAGTAGAAACCATGTTCGAGTGTATCCTTGCATTTCAGATAGAGTCATGCCAGAAGCAACACACCTGCTTCTGGTCGCTAGACTTCCCCTAAGGCAAGCAAGCTGTAAGTGATCTGATAATTGGCACTCCACTTAATCCACTCCTCTTGATTCATCGGTTTTTTGCAATTTTTAGGTTTTATGGTAAGTGCAAAAGCCACCGATTAACGTCATTTATAGTTATTCATCTCATTCAAGCTGAAAACCAGCCATATGCTTGTTTGTAGATTGTCACAGCATTTTCTAACTTCTGCCAACCAAGCTGCACCCGCTCATTATATATACTAGAGTTAACTAGAACCAGTTTTTCAGGCAAGTTCTAATTAGGCTCATTTTTAAATGCATTCGATTTTGGCACACTGCCTGATCCATTGTGTTTCGGGTCATTATAATTTACACAAGCATCTAGCCAGCCTTGACACTGAGTTGTTATTGAACTAGGGTTAATCAAAGTTTCATCTACCGTTTTAATTTGACCGATTTAGCAAGCTCTCTTGCTCAATTTGAGAGTTTTGCTGATCTAAGTGTGAGGGGCGATCGCACTGTGGATTGCGAAAAAATTTGTAGTTATGACTAGATGACAGTAATTTTGCAGAGAGTAGTTTTGCAGAGAGTAGTTTTGCAGAGTATATAACTAGCAGCCAGTGGAATAGATATACACACAGAAATACTTGTATGTGTGCATTGTAGAGGTATATTTTGACTCCTCTTCAGCTAGATTTAGAGCAAGCTATTGAACCCGGCTATCTTGTTGGTTTCAATAGAAATGCCTTGGACAACATCGTTCTTAAGCGAGAGCGTTGTTGTACGTTTGAGTTTTTCATAGATCGCTTGCTTCGGACAAAGTAAGCGGAGCAATTTTCAGCGATCGCTTTTTTGCACATTAAGTGCTAAGCCGCTTGTGTACTGCAATCCAACGGTTTGAAAGGCTTTAAAGATTGCTTTCAGTAAATTGAAAAGTCTACCGATTGCGGCGGCGCAAACTTGTAGATATCACACCACAAAAGGTGAAATAGATATGATTGGGCAACTATTAACTGGACGCTACCTCATTCTAGAAAAATTGGGAGTCGGTGGATTTAGCGAAACCTATCTAGCCCGCGATAAATATCTTCCTCGGCATCCATTGTGTGTTGTCAAATATCTCAAGCTATCCTCTAGAAACAAGATTTCACCGGAAGTAGCCCAGCAATTGTTTGAGAATGAAGCACGCCTTTTGGAGCGGTTAGGGCGAGATTATGCTCAAATCCCGACGCTGTTTGCTTATTGCCATGAGCAAGAGCAAATGTATCTAGTTCAAGAGTATGTTGAGGGCGAAAATCTGGGCAGCTATCTGGCTGGGGGAAAGCGTTTGACTTCAAAAGCAGCGATCGCCCTCCTGTTAGATCTCTTGCCCGTCCTCAACTACATTCATTCTCATCGCGTCGTTCATGGCGATATCAAACCCAGCAATTTGATTCGCCGCCGCCGCGATGGCAAAGTGTTTTTGATTGACTTTGGGGTTGCTTGCCTGCTGCCAGAGACTCAATCGAATGTAAATCCTAATGGGGAGGCAAATCCTTTGGCACTGGGCACTCCGGGCTACATGCCAGAGGAGCAACATCAGGGCATCTCTCAGTTAAATAGTGACCTCTATTCCTTGGGGATTTTGATCATTCATTTGTTGACGAGAGTTCATCCACACCAGTTTCAACAAAATCCGATTTCGGGAAATTTGGACTGGCAATCTCATTTGGGTAAGCAAACCCTAGAGCCAAAACTGATCGAAATCCTCGATCGCTTGGTGCAGCCCGAATGTCGCGATCGCTATCAGCAAGCATCTGAGGTGTTAGCCGATCTTAAAACCGTCCCTAAACCCAAGTATTTGCAGCGATGGGGGAGAGCTAGATGGCAGAAATTGACATCCCAACTGGCAGTGCCCATGGCAGCAATGCTATTCATGGGAGTGCTGGGTTCACAGTACTTTTCTAGTCATGACCAGCAAATAGCATCGTTGATCAACCAATTAAAGCAAGCGTTGCCTCACCCCAATAATCAGCTAACGATGCTGCGAGATTTACCCGTTCAGTCTCAGGTCGATCGCCTAGTGATTGCACCCAACAACCAAATTTTGGTGACAGCCGGGTCAAACCATGTCTTGAGTCTGTGGTCATTGCCCACAGGCACCTTACTCAAATCCTTATCGAGTCAGGTCGGAAAAGTCACAACCTTGACGATCAGCAAAGATAGCAAAGTTCTGGCGAGTGGCAGCGAAGATGGCACCGTTCGAGTTTGGAATATCGACTCCGGACAACTCCTCCATACTTTTGGAGAGACTTTTGGAGGGCACCAGAAATCGGTGACTGCTGTGGCGATTAGTGCCGATGCCCGCAAACTGGTGAGCGGTAGTGGGGATGGCACACTCCTTTGTTGGGATTTGCAAACTGGCATCCGGCAGCGCACTTTAAAGATTCCAGGTGCAGCAGTCACCGCAGTCACCTACGGCATTGCACCCGGCAGTTTGATTAGTGCTAGCAGCGATCGCCAGCTTCAAGTCTGGAACCTCCGCACCGGGCAACTCCAGCGAACATTTGCCGGACATACCAAAGCGATCGTTGATTTGGAGGTAGCCAATGACCGTACCCTGTTTAGCTTTGGCGAAGATCGGGGACTGGTATGGGATCTCGATCGCGAAGAGTTAGTGCTGGCATTGCCTGAAGACTCAGCCAAATCGGTGACTGCTTCACTCAACGATCTCAACCTTGTGACGGTGCATGGCAACGGCAACATTCGAGTCTGGGTTCGCAAAGCAGGACAACTCGTGTCCAAAAAAGCAGGCACCTTAACCCAGAACTTAAATGTGGCGCTCAGTCCAAATCATCACTATTTAGCCAATTGGAGCGCCGATCAGCGATTACGGATTTGGCAAATCAATGCCAGCAATATTCAGTAAAAAGGAGATAGAGTTATGCTGCATAAAGTTTCGGAAACCACCATGCACCGAGTTCGCTGGGGATTAACCATCGGCTGGTTGGTGTTAATTGCTTCACTGTTCTATGACCCGATCACAGTGATGTGGACTCAGCCCGATAATCTGGCGAGTCCCTTTCGGATAGATCTCGATCGCTGCATCAAAATTCGGGAAACCTGTGTAACCCAAGAGCCGTTTGCGATGTCTGCTTTGATTTGGTGGGCGATGATCGTGCCCTGTGCCATCTTTATTTTGTTGGTGTTTGGGCATGAATTTTGGCGGCGCATGTGTCCCCTTTCATTTCTGTCTCAAATCCCGCGTGCGTTGGGTATTCAGCGGCGACGAATGGTGACAGATCCGCTAACAGGAGAGCAGCGGCGAGAGTTAATCGCGATCGATGAACAGTCGTGGCTAGGGCGAAATCATCTATACGTTCAGTTTGGATTGTTTGTGGTAGGGCTGGGCATTCGCATTTTATTTATCAACTCCGATCGCGTTGCTTTGGGCGTTTTTTTAATCGGTACAATTTTGTGCGCGATCGCAATTGGCTACTTATACGCAGGGAAGAGTTGGTGTCACTATTTTTGCCCGATGGCACCCGTGCAACTGGTCTATACCGGACCGCGATCTCTGTTGGGTAGCCAAACCCACCAAGAGCAAAAACCAGCGATCACTCAATCGATGTGTCGTACCGTAGATTCCACTATTGGTAAAGAATGTAGCGCCTGCGTTAGTTGCAAGCCAGTCTGTTTTGATATTGATGCAGAAAAAACCTATTGGACAGACCTGAATAAACCCGGACGACGGCTGGTTCAGTATGGCTATCTAGGCATGGTGATTGCCTTCTATCTCTACTACTTTCTCTATGCGGGCAACTGGGATTATTACTTTACCGGCGCATGGACTCACGAAAGTGATCAAGTCGCTAAAGCCTTTGATATCGGCTTCTATCTCTACGATCGCGCGATTCCCATTCCTAAAGCGGTAGCAGTATTCTTGACCTTTGGCGTTTTGATTGCCATCACCCTAACCTGGGGATTGATTTTAGAAAAACTGTGTCGTATCTATCGATGGCGGGGGCGCTTCATCTCTGCCGAGCAAGCGCAACATATCTCGTTCACGGTGTTTACGGCAGCCTCCTTCTGGACGTTCTTTTCCTATGGTGCGCGTCCCTCACTCAATCGCTTGCCCTCTATCCTAGTACTCGGATTCAATTCATTGATTGTTTTGGTTGGCTCGATCTGGCTCTATCGCACGCTCAGACGCACTCGTGACCAATATGATCGTGAACATATGGCAATGAGCTTGCGGAAACAACTACAACGACTAGAGTTAGATCCGATGTTGTTGGAAGGGCGATCGATCGATGAGTTAACGCCCAACGAGATCTATACGCTGGTCAAGGTATTGCAGGGATTCTCGCAACAGTTGCGGTTAAATACCTACACGGGCGTGGTCCTGGATTTATTGGAGCAACAGACAACCAGCGCTAGCAACAGTTTTGAGTATTGCAAAAAGCTACGACTAGACCTGCAACTGAAGGATTCTGATCACTTTGCGGCGATGGAGTCGATCGCGGCTACTCGTCCAGAAGT
>JBGTAZ010000371.1:0-4038 GCA_041749615.1 Leptolyngbyaceae cyanobacterium
GCCTTGGCTGACGGTGTATCAAAACATCGAACTCGCTGTGAATAAGGTGATGGGCGATTTTCCGACTGAGGAGCGGCAGAGCATCATCGACCGTCACATTGATTTGGTGGGCTTGCGAAATGCAGTCCACAAGAAGCCGAATGAGCTATCAGGCGGGATGAAGCAACGGGTCGCGATCGCCCGTGCTTTGGCAATTCGCCCGAAGCTGTTGCTGCTCGATGAACCCTTTGGCGCGTTGGATGCCTTGACTCGCGGCAATCTGCAAGATCAGTTGATGCGAATTTGCGAAGAGAGCAAAATCACCTGTGTGATGGTGACCCATGATGTCGATGAGGCGCTGCTATTGAGCGATCGCATCGTCATGATGACCAATGGACCCGAAGCGCAAATCGGGCAAATTTTGCATGTGCCCATGACCCATCCGCGCCATCGTTTAGAAGTGGTGAATCATCCCAGTTACTACACCCTGCGGAATGAGATGATTTATTTTCTCAACCAGCAAAAGCGGGAGAAAAAGCGCAAATCCAAAAAAGTGGTCGCGATCGCGCGTCACGGCTTAGAAAAAGTCAACCTAAATATTGGCTTTGTGCCCCTGACCGATTGTGCGCCCTTGATGGTGGCAAAAGAGCTAGGCTTTTTTGCAAAACATGGGCTAGAAGAAGTTACATTATCCCGTGAGCCAAGCTGGAAGGCAATTTTAGATGGCGTTGCCTCGAATCGACTGGATGCGGCTCAAATGGTGGCGGGAATGCCGCTGGCGATGACGGTTGGGTTTGACGACAAAGCGCCCTTACCAATGGTGATTTCGTTGGTGCTGAGTCGCAACGGAAACGCCATCACTATAGATAAAGATATTTACGATCAAGGGGTGCGATCGCTCGAAGACTTTGCTGCCTTAGTCAAGCAACCCCCTAATGAATCGAATGAATCCAATGAATCCAGTGAATCCAAATCTCGGACATTGGGAATTGTTCATGCAACCTCCATGCACAACCTGATGTTGCGCTACTGGTTGGCATCCGGCGGCATTGACCCCGATCAAGATGTCAACCTCGCCGTCATTCCTCCGGCTCAAATGGTTGCCAATCTCCAATCTAATAACATCGACGGCTATTGTGCTGGAGAACCTTGGAACTCCCGCGCTGTGCATGAAGGGCTGGGGGTGATCATGGCAACTGACCTAGATATTTGGGCAGGGCATCCCGAAAAAGTGCTGGGCGTTCGTGAAGATTGGGTGAATCAATATCCCCAAACCTATCTAGCACTCGTGAAAGCGCTAATGGAAGCCTGTGAGTATTGTGACGATCGCCGCAATCGTGAAGAAATCTTGGAACTCCTGTGCAGACCGGAGTATGTCGGTTCCACGCCAGAATATACTCGCCCTGGATTCATTGATGCTTACAACTATGGCAGAGGAGAAGTCCCGCGATCGCTGCTGAGATTCAACCAGTTCTATGTCGATCGCAGCAACTACCCGCAACAGATTGAGAGCCTGTGGATTTTGACCCAGCTTGCCCGGTGGGGCATTACCCCCTTCCCCAAAAACTGGGTGGAAATATTGCAACGCATCCATCGCCTAGATGTCTATCGGGAAGCCGCGCAAGAACTTGACTTCCCCATCACCGAACCCGATCGCCTACCCTTTGCGCTGTTTGATGAGGTACTCTTTAACCCAGACGATCCCCTTGCTTATCTCAACCAATTTGCGATCGCGCAGCCCATTCAGGTTAAAGAAATTAATTTGGATAGTATTGCAACGGTAGCTGCTTAGACAAAGCTTGAGCAGGCAAGAACAGTACAACTAAAACAGTCCCAAATTATTACATGCGACTCCCCCTCTTTGTTCCCTGCTGCTTCGTTCCCTGCTGCTTCGTTCCCCGTGCTTCGTTCCCTGCTGCTTCCAAACAATCGAACGCCGCCCACTACTGTAGAAAGCACTTATGCAAACCCTCACAACTCCACAATCATCTGATGTGATTCAACCCACCTCAACATTCTTAGAAATTGATCAGGTCACTAAGGTCTATCCCTCTGCTCAAGGAGATCACACAGTTCTAGACGGGGTTGATTTGACCGTGAGTGAAGGCGAATTTATCTGCGTCATTGGGCACTCTGGCTGTGGTAAATCGACGTTGCTGAATATGGTGTCTGGATTTGCTCAGCCGACCAGTGGTGAAGTGCGGCTGAAAGGGGAGCGCATTGTGCGACCTGGACCCGATCGCATGGTGGTCTTTCAAAACTATGCGCTGTTGCCCTGGAAAACCGCTTTTGAAAACGTTTACATTGCCGTGAATGCGGTATTTACTGAAAAGTCTAAGTCAGAAAAAGTTGAGATTGTCCAAAAACACCTGGCAATGGTCGGTTTGGAAGAAGCGGCTCAGAAAAAGCCCGGTCAACTATCCGGCGGCATGAAACAGCGGGTTTCCATTGCTCGTGCCTTGTCAATTTGCCCAGAAGTCTTGGTCTTAGACGAACCTTTCGGTGCCCTAGATGCCATCACCCGTGAAGAGTTGCAAGAAGAGTTGCTCAAAATTTGGGCAGACCAGAAAGTGACGGTCATGATGATCACTCACGACATTGATGAAGCTTTGTTCTTAGCCGATCGCATCGTGATGATGACGAATGGACCTGCCGCCAAAATTGGCGAAATTATGGAGGTTCCTTTTCCGCAACCCCGCAACCGCATCCAAATGATGGAAGACCCCGCCTACTATACCCTGCGGAATCAAGCATTAGATTTCCTATTTGGACGATTTGCCTTGCACACGGAGGAGTAGACCCAGCAGTCAACCAAACTCAAATAGGTTCAGCCACAACCGCCTCAACCGCGATCGCTAGCGTGCATTTCGATAATTCAAGCACCCACTACAGGAGTGTTGTGATGACCTCGGCGTTTACCCCGTTTCCAGCCAATTTATCCAACCGAATTCTTTGCTACTACGTCAATAGCACCACCCAAATTCAGAAAGCAAAGATTCTAACTATTCCCAATTGGTTATTTGAGCGAGTTGTTTTCCCCCATCAACGGCTTTTGTTTGAAGCCATTCCTGACGCTTTACTCGAAATTCACGCCTGTGCGACGGCTGGCGAAACCTTGCTCAATAAGATTCCCTGCCTTCACCTTCAGGTTTCTGAGCGATCGCGGGTTGCGGTAGGATCATCTTTGCCCAACGATGACCTTCAAGCGGATTCTATGGAATGACAGCAGTTGATTCGGTTAAGACCCTTTGTCCCTATTGCGGTGTCGGTTGTGGCTTAGAAGTATTTGCTTCTGCTCAATCAGAGGATACTGCGAAGAATGGTGCGAATGGACAAGGGCAATCAGGGAATTCGTGGAAAGTGCGCGGCGATCGCGCTCATCCTTCCAGCCAAGGCATGGTCTGCGTCAAAGGGGCGACTGTTACCGAAGCTCTGAACCGCGATCGCCTGCTGTATCCCATGATTCGCGAGTCTTTAGATCAAGAATTTCGTCGGGTTTCTTGGGATCACGCCCTAGAGTTAATTGCCTCGCGCATCCAAACAGTTCGCTCCACCCAAGGAGCCGCCGGGGTTTGCATGTATGGGTCTGGGCAACTGCAAACCGAAGACTATTACATTGCCCAAAAACTGCTGAAAGGCTGTTTAGGCACCAATAACTTTGATTCCAATTCGCGCCTGTGCATGTCCTCCGCCGTTGCAGGCTACGTGCAAAGCCTGGGTTCCGATGGACCGCCTTGCTGTTATGAAGATCTAGAGTTAACCGATTGCGTCTTTTTGATTGGGGCAAATACCGCAGAATGCCACCCCATTGCCCATAACCGGCTGCAAAAACACCACAAGAAAAATCGCCATGTCAAAATGGTGGTGGTTGATCCTCGGCGCACCAAAACCGCTGAAGATGCTGATCTACACTTGGCGATTCAGCCCGGTACGGATATTGACCTGCTCAATGGAATTGCCCATTTGCTTCTCCGTTGGGATTGTGTGGATGTAGATTTCATTGCGAACCACACCGTCGGGTTTTCAGATTTCACAGAAGTGACTCAACACTACTCCAGA
>JBGTAZ010000372.1:0-6150 GCA_041749615.1 Leptolyngbyaceae cyanobacterium
GATCACCAAGGCTCCGAGGGCGTTTTGTTGTTTGGCTGCCCAGCTAAAGGCGGGGGTGGGCGCGTAGCCATCGGATAGAATCACGTCAAATCCAGCCTGCTGAACCGACTCCGCGACTGCTGCTGCAAATTCTTCTGACAAAAAGCGGCGATCGTAGCCCACGATGATAGTACGGCTGTTGTTGGTTTCGCTGCTGTAGTTTTCGGCTAGCACTTGTGCCGCGATCGCTGCCACATATCGCACCCGCTCAAACGTAAACTCTGCTGCAATCACACCCCGCCAACCATCTGTCCCAAACTTGATGCCGTCAATCAATGCCGCAGTCGGAAATGCCGCAGTCGGAGTGGATTGAGTCATAAACAGGTTGCCTCACGCTTTTTTAACTAGGATTCCCCTCACGAGTGTATTCGCAACCGCAGGCGATCATCCACCCCTACCCGATGAACTCATGAAATTCTTACCGCAATCGCGGCGGGAACGTTTATGGATGGGAAATTGCTCGATTCACCCGGTCGGGAATGGGTTCCACTTCCCCCGCTTTTTTAAAGGTGATCAGGCGTTCATAGCGAGTGTTGCCCTCATCATCTTTGCCCACACCGCGGCTAAACCAAATTGCCTCGCCAAATTTGTTGGTGGGCGATCGCCGGGTAAATTGTTGCCCACCCCATTCCACGATCGCCGCGCCCGATGGGTCAGATTGCACCACGGTTGCCCCAATCACTTCCCAATCAAAGCCGCGAAACTCATCCAGCGTTTTTTGATAGTTGGGGGCAGACTGATTCGCTGGAGCCAGTCGTTCTAGCGATGCGGCAATGCGCTCTAATGCCATAGTTTGGCGCTGTTGACTCTCTAACCACTGCTGCCATTGATCTGGGTTCATAGGTGATTACTTCAAAGAAATTACATAATCGTTAAATAAGTATCCGTTGGGCTAATCGGCAATACCTTAAGCTTTTGATTCTGCAAATCTAGCTCAATGCCCAACGCTTCCAGGGGAATCACGCCTAGTAGCGCATTTCTGCCGCCGGGGAGTTCCAAACATTCAAAGGTGCCTTCGCGATCGCACAACGAAATCACCGCATCCCGAAAGACGCGAGCTTTGCCAATGCCCATCGCCGTTGCCACATCCACTTCTTTTTGCAATTCCAACCCCAGTTGCGCCACCACATCTTGGGGCAAACATAAGGTCGTCGCTCCGGTGTCAATCAAAACGTCGTTGAGTGTAACAGAGCGGATTTGCTCAGAGGTAATTGTTCCATCTTTCGCTCGAACCTGGTCGGCGCGGTTGGTAATCGTTAGCGTGGTGAGAATTCTTCCCATATCTTGAGCCATTCGAGTGGGCATAGCAGGTCTCCTGATGTGAGGGGACAATTGCTTTCATTATAGCTGAACTGGCGCGATCGCCCGTCTGTCAGGAGTTTGAGGGCGATCGAGGGTCTAGCAAAAACACGCTTGCTGAATTCTTGCATCTGTGTAGGATTGGAAGGGTGATTGTGTGGAAAACTCATACCGTTTTGAGTTTTGTAAGTCCTTCGGACTGGCTTTGCCAACGCGTAGCGTCTCCGTAGGAGATATTTTGAGTTTTGAATTGTAGAAGCTTTACTCAGTCACGGTCTCAACCTAGGATCTATAGATCTTTGCATTCTCCATTTAAATTGGTATCAGATGGCGTGGATTGAGTTGAGCCTGGATACGACGGCTGAGGCGGTAGATTGGGTCTGCACCTTGCTGGCGGAAACTCAAGGGGTGGAAGATTTTGGCATTGCCAACTATCTGCCTCAAGCAGAGTCTACAAGCTGGATGTTTACGCTGCGGTTCTATGTGCCGCACGATCGCCAATCTCGATCGCGGGTAGATGCGATCGCTCAACTCCTCTCGCCGCTCCATCGCACGGGGTTAACCACAGAATTAGAAGCCGCGCTGGTGGAAACAAAATTGCCAGCTTCCCAAAAGTCCTCGATTCATCGGATTGGACAGCGGTTTGTAGTGTTGGCAAATAATGCTGTTTATCAATCCAGACCCAATGAAATTCTGCTGCGGCTGAAGCCAAGTCTCGCCTTTGGTAGCGGTTTGCATCCAGCGACGATGTTGAGTTTGCGCTTGCTGGAGCGATACACCACTCCCGACATGAAAGCGCTGGATTTAGGCTGTGGATCAGGTATTTTGAGCGTGGCGATCGCCAAACTGGGCGCACAGGTGTTGGCGCTGGATAATGACGCGATCGCGGTGCAGGCAACTCAAGCAACAATTCAGGACAATCAGGTGGAGGCTCAAGTTACGGTGCAGTGCGGTAGCTTGGGCGACGGCAGTCGATTAGGACATTGGATGAGCGGCAGCTTAACTCACGAGGTTTCCACCATTCATGCCGCTGACCTGAATCTGATTGCCGCCAATATCCTGGGACGCATTCACATCCAACTTGCCGCCGACTATCGCGATGCTCTGCGCTCAAATGGTCTGCTGATTACTGCGGGCTTCACCACCGATCAAGAACCTGAAGTGGTGGCGGCATTGCAATCCGTGGGGTTTGAAGCACTGGAGTATGAGCGATCGGGAGACTGGGTGGCGATCGCTCACCGACTGCCACTGTAGACTTACACCAATTTGAAATTGAAACGCGACAGATGGTCTGCTGGAAGTGGCAATGGTTCTTTGTCTTACAACTCAAAACTCAAAACTCAAAACTCAAAACTCAAAATATCTCCTACGGAGACGCTACGCGTTGGCAAAGCCAGTCCGAAGGACTTACAAAACTCAAAACGGTATTACCAGCGAACCGGGGGCGGCGCAGGTTCATAAGGCTCATAAACGGGGGGGGCTGGTTCGGTTGGGGGGGGCGCGGGTTCCGCTGGCGGCGGTGGGGCACTGTCTGGAGCAGGGTAGGGGGAAGGGCGGGAATATCTGGGAGCGGAAGGTTGCCTAGATGGAGCGGTGACTGAATATTCAGGTGTTAAAGGCTCCTCGGTTGGTAAATTTTCAGCGTTTGGCGCAAAATCTTCAGGCTGGGATAGAGAACGCTCATCGGGCTGATCGACTGGAGTTTCTTTTAAGGAACGGCGAGAACGTTCGAGGGCTTCTTCTTGCGCTCGAATCCGGGCAAGTTCCACGGCTCTAATTTCGGCTTGCCAGCGACCGATCGCCCCTTGAGCTTGCCCATACAGCGATCGATTGGGGGCAATGCCTGCCGCCGCTTGCATCGCTCCATCCAAATCCCCTTGAGATGCTAGTGCCCAAGCGCGATCTAAAGTGGGCTGGTCTTGAATAGTTTGAATATTTCCAGTCCAAGCAGCGACTAGGGTTTGAGCTTCTTGACGCAGTGGACGACCTGCCTGGACAACTTTTGCTTGGGCGATCGCCGCTTGCAGGGCTGGAATCGAGCGTTTATCCGCCAGTTTTCGAGCATAGGCAAGATAGGGCAAATCTTCAGACTTAAGCAATTCTTGCTGCCAGTAGGCAACCAGAGTTTGGGCTTGGGCACGGCGGGGGCGATCGCTGGTGATCTGTTGCCCCTGCCAGAGGGCAAGTTGCAGGGCTTGAGGCTGCTGCAAGCTGCCCACTGCCCAGCCTAGCTGAAGCAAAGAGAAATCTTGAAGTTGCGCTTTCCAGCTTTTTAAATTGGCTTGTGCCTGGGGATAGTAGCGACTGTTGGGCTGAAGCAACTCTGCGGTGGCGATCGCAGCCGTCAAATTCCATAGTTGAGGCAGGGTCGGCTTGAGGGTCGCACGGCTCGCCAGAGAATGGCTACGCGCCTGAGCTAGCCAGATTAAATCCTGCGCCGTTTGGGTCAGCGTCGGGTTAGGAGCCACCCGCTTTGCCAACGCCATTGATTGAGCCAGATTGCCCTTGACCCAATGGTGATAGCTCAACGATAGGAGCGTTTCACTCCACTGGCTGAGTAGTTTTTGGGCATCGTTCCAGGCATGAGTTGTAGTATCCATGCGGCTGGCAACCGCGATCGCGGCTCCCAACTGCTCCGGCTGACCGAGCGTTGCCACGTCTTGAGCTTGGGCAAAATAGCGGCGACTGCGCTGCTCTGATTCAAGCTGTTGAGTCAGAGCGGTTGCTCGTTCATAGCGCCAGTAGTCTTGCGTAAACTCTCGCAGTAAGCCAATCTTTGCGGCGGCAATGATCCACTGTTGCGCTTTTAAAGCCGTTTGGGCAGCGGCGGCGATCGCCTCCCCTTTTTGCCAAAACTTCTGCCATTGGGCAATATCTGCCTGAGCCTCTGGATAAAGCGGACTCGTTTTAGGAATGCGGCTTGCCAGTTCCACTGCCCCGGTTAAGTCACTTTGGGTAATGCGATCGTGGGCGGCAGTCAAAATAGGCTGCGACCATTCGGCAATTAACCGCTGCGCTTCTCGATAAAGCGGATGGTCGGGTGTCCACCGATTCAAGGTATCCATTCCGGCTAACAGCTTGGGCAATTCTCCAGACTGAGCGGCGGCTTGGGCACAGTAGAGTTGCTCCATATCGGTGGACAACGATGAAATCTTTTGGCAATCGGCTGAAGGCGGCGGCGTGGTTAACAACCACAGCGCGGCTGCCCCAATACTGCCCACCACAGCAAAAATGCTGACGCTGACCAACAGCCAACGCCAAGATTTTGTCCTAGACCACAGCGATATAGGGCGATTAGTTTTCTCTAATGACACCGTTAACTGAGAACTGGATTGCTCCGGCTCCACCGATTTGCTAGAGCTATCAGCTTGGTTGAGTTCAAACGGATTTGATTGTTTGCCGACCATGCCTTCTCCTCCCCGTCATCCATCCAAGCCACTATTTCACGCCCGCTCCGCATCGCCCAATCACTCAGCAACAATGATTTATGCACACGATTCAGGCACACGGCAATTCTGCGCTATTTTAGCCGCAAAAACGAGTCACGCTGAGATTCCTTTTTCACAGGTGAGAGAGAATATCAGGAAATAGTCATCATTTATTTCACCCGACCCACGCGATCGAAGGGATAAAATCGTAAGACGGCACGCCCAATGATGTTTTGACTCGGCAAAAAGCCCCACACATGGGAGTCGTTGCTGTTGGGGCGGTTGTCACCCATGACGAAAAACTGACCGGGCGGAACTTGCACCGGCTCTAGCAAATAATTCGGCGGCGCGGCAATGTACGGTTCGACCAGTGCTTGATTGTTGACATACACCTTGCCATTCAAGACATGCACCGTTTGACCAGACGTGGCAATAATCCGCTTGATGAATGCCTGATCTTTGGCAAACCCCAGACTCTGAAGCTGCGGAGGCGGATCGAAAACGATGATATCGCCAAACTTCGGTGGGTGCAGTCGATAGGAGACTTTTTCAACCACGAGGCGATCGCCCACTTTCAGCGTTGGCACCATCGAATCGGAGGGGATAAAGCGTGGCTCGGCAACAAACACGCGAATCAACAGCGCCAAAATCAGCGCAATAAACAGAATTTGAAAGTTATCCCACCAAATCTGACCGGGAGATTTGACCGCAGGAAGGGGCAGGGATGATTTTGGCTCGGAGGTTTTTTCGGAATTCATAGGCTCTATTGTCGCAAGCGTAGGGCACAGAGCGCAACGTCTCTATTCATACCAAAATCAGGTCATACCAAAATCAGGGATCATAATTCTGTCAGAGTTGCGATCGCCGTCGCCGTTCCCCCACTTACCACCAAAACATCTGTCGTCAATACTTGCATTTGTTTTTCTTGCCACTTCAACTATTCTCCATCTCAAAACGGAATATAGTGAACTTGTCCCGCACAATCCTCTTCAAATTCTGCCAGCATCACGATGTCTTCAATAATTTGCCCCATTGATGCTTGGCTATTATCAATTGCAATGACTCCAGCCATTGGCAGTCCCGCTATAAGTCTCTCATATGCAAATTTAGGGACGGTCTTGAAATCACGAGTCAGCAGAACTCTTCCTTCTTTCGCCGCCCACTCTAGGATTTCTGGATCTCCCATGCCAGACAAACCAACCTGCTGAACTCGTAAGATGTCGATTTTAGAATTACGGCGAAGTATTCCCTGAACCACCTTCCGCATCAGATTTTCGTCAACCAACAACTTCGCAGTCACGATAGGTCAATCTCATAGAAAAAACAAGAAATCAATTAAACAGTTTGATGCTGAGGCGGGGATAAGACGAGATACTGGTAGAAG
>JBGTAZ010000373.1:0-19460 GCA_041749615.1 Leptolyngbyaceae cyanobacterium
GAAAGAATCGTTACAGTGAAACGCTATTATTTGGATAGAGCAGTAGCGATTAGGAATGAGGATAAATGACAGAGTAGAGCCTGTGATCATACGGACTTTCTTCAACTGTCACCGAATAGCTTGATCATCTGCTGTAATTGACCCTTTTCCGATTCAGATGAGTCCGATTTATAACCACGTGGACTTAATCCAAACTTTCAAGACCTCAAATCCAGTGATTGGCGTTGTCCATCTACTACCTTTGCCGACATCGCCCCAATGGGGAGGCAGCCTCAAAACTGTTTTAGACCGCGCCGAGCAAGAAGCTGTCGCTTTAGCATCGGGTGGAGTCGATGGCATCATTGTCGAAAATTTTTTCGATGCGCCCTTTACTAGTGGTCAAGTTGATCCTGCTGTGATCAGTGCTATGAGCCTGATTGTGCAACGGTTGATGCATATGGTAACGCTGCCAATTGGCATTAATGTGCTGCGGAATGATGCTCAGAGTGCGTTGGCGATCGCCACCTGCACCAATGCTCAATTTATTCGGGTCAACGTGCTCACGGGCGTGATGGCAACCGATCAGGGCTTAATTGAAGGCTGTGCCTATGAACTTTTGCGCTATCGTCGAGCCTTGGGCAGCGATGTCAAAATCTTCGCCGATGTATTAGTGAAACATGCCCGCCCGCTTAGTTCTCCAAACCTGACGGTGGCGGTGCAAGATACGATTGAACGCGGGCTGGCAGATGCGATCATTTTATCCGGTTGGGCAACAGGTAGCCCTCCCAGTTTAGAAGACTTGGAACTGGCAAAAGCCGCCGCGAATCATACCCCTGTATTTATCGGGAGTGGAGCCAATTGGGAGAATGTGGCGACTTTAATGCAGGCGGCTGATGGGGTGATTACCTCTAGCTCGTTAAAGCGTCATGGTCGTCGAGATCAACCAATTGATCCGATCCGAGTGAGTCAATTTGTTGAAGCAGTGCGTCGGGGAGTGCCGATCGCCTCTGAACCTCAATCGCGTGCCTCTGTCCGCTTGCACTCCTAATTTGAATTCTTTGAGCACCTTTATTGAAGCAACTTTATATGAATCGTCAAATTTACGCGATCGCGATCCTAGGGCTTTCCATTGGCACCGTCGCGACCACTATTTTTCCATTGCTTGCCGACGCTAAACCGACTCCCATCGAAGCGCCTGTGCGTCTTGTTGACAGTAGCGCATTAACAGACTTAGCCCTGCACTTAAAAAAGATCAACGCCAAAATGTATGGCGCTTATTGGTGCCCTCACTGTACGAGTCAAAAAGAACTGTTTGGCAAGTCTGCAATTCAATCGATTAACTACATTGAATGTGATCCCCGTGGGGCAAATGCCAAGCCAAATCTGTGCCAAGCCGCCAAGGTAACCGGATACCCAACCTGGGAAATCAATGGGAAACAATATGTTGGGGTGCAATCTTTAGAAGAATTAGCAAAATCGTCTGGATATAAAGGCTCCACTAAGTTTTAGTCCGGTTTAAGGAGTCAGGATAGGGAGTCCCGGGTGCGGCATAGGGTGCGGCGTAAGAGGAAATCGTTCCTTAAACACACTTTGGGGCTGGATGAGGCAAAATAAAGACGAGATTCCTATATTAGGATTCTGAATCATCGTATGGGGTTGAGCTATGTCTAGTCTTGTGGGTCGTCGCCGTAATGTTCCATGGATTCATCGCTGGTCACGCCAAATTATTGGGGCGATCGCAATCCTCGGGGCGATCAATACGGCATATATCACCATTACCAAACTTTCAAAAACGGTTGCCGCCTGTCCCACGAGTGGCTGTGAACGAGTTTTAGACAGTCCCTATGCCACGGTGTTTGGGCTGCCCCTGGCTCTGTTTGGCTTAGCAGCATATGTAGGCATGGCAGTATTGGCGCTAGCTCCGTTGGCAATCAATGCCGAACGAAACCGTAAACAGCGAGCCAATGCAGAAGATTTAACCTGGAAGGTGCTGTTCATTGGCGCAACCGCCATGACGGTATTCAGTGGCTACCTGATGGTTATCATGGTGTCCCAATTTGTTTCAAAATATGGTGCAGGTGGAATTTGCTACTACTGCATTGCCTCTGCTCTGTTTGCCCTCAGCATGTTTGTAGTCACCCTAATTGGTCGCGACTGGGAGGATATAGGTCAACTGGTCATGCTGGGGATCATCACGCTGATGGTCACTTTAATTGGCACCCTGGTTGTGTATGCGCCTATTAGCAACAAGGATGCATCCCCTCAAGTGACTGCATCCGGGAATAAGGGACCCGCGATCGCCAACACCTCCTCCCCGGCTGAGATTGAATTGGCGAAGCATTTGAAGCAAATTGGCGCAAAAATGTATGGTGCCTATTGGTGTCCGCACTGTAACGATCAAAAAGAACTCTTTGGTAAAGAAGCCGCCGCCATCTATCCCTATGTGGAATGTGCGCCCGATGGCGTGAATTCCCAAACCGCGCTCTGTCAGGAAATTGCGCCCAAAATTGAGAAGCAAACCGGGCAGAATTTTGGGTTTCCAACCTGGGAAGTGAACGGTCAGTTTTTAACTGGCACGCAGCAGTTGACCGATTTGGCAAACAAGTCGGGCTATCAGGGTCCACGTAATTTCAAGAATGGAGCCTAGTTTTTTAGTCAACTAAAGTTAACTCAGACGTTCTAGCTGCCAAAGAATCTGGTTTCCTTCGCGGCGAACGCGGGAAACTGCCCAATTGCGCCAGACCCAGTTATCGCCCCGACTGGTGACGGCGCTGGCGTTTACATCCATTAAATCTGCCAATTCTGAACTGGTAATCAAGTACCCTTTTTCGGCAATTTCATCGGCAATGCGGAGGGCTTCAACGGTGTCGCGCAGTTGGGCAACTTTGATCTCACGGGGAGCGCCTTCCCCTGTATCTGGCGCGGGAGCAATGGGTGCGTCTGTCATCGGTTCAATTGCAACATGGGGAATAGGGTCGGATTGGGTGGGGGTGATTTTTGAAGAAACTGGCTCAGTTTCAACCGATTTGAGAGCAGTTTTTACCGTCAGAGATTTGGGGGTGTCAGAATTCATAGTCTGACTCATTTGCACTTGAGCAAGCTGAGGATTTCTGCCCAGGCTAAAGGCACGGGCGATCGCGTCGCATCGTTCATTCCCTTCATTCCCCGCATGGGCACGGACATAACGCCATTGCACCTGGTTAGAATTTAAAAGATCTAATTCTTGCCACAGGTCTTTGTTGACCACATCTTTACCCGTGGAAGTTTTCCAGCCTTTTTTTTTCCAACCTTTAATCCACTCCGTAATTCCTTTTCTGACATATTCACTATCGGTATAAAGTTCGATCGCCTCTGTGGAGTGATCAATGAGAAATTTGAGCGCCGCGATCGCAGCTTGCATTTCCATCCGGTTATTGGTGGTTTGTCGATCTGCACCGCCCAACTCATGACGAGAACCATCGTGAAAATAAACCACTACTCCCCAGCCACCCGGTCCCGGATTGCCACTACACGCACCATCTGTATAAATACTTTGAATCATCATTCGTCCGTTACAACAATCAAGATACTAAGCTCAAAGCGGGTTCATTGGTCTGCTCTAGTTGATCCAAAATGCCAATCACTTCCCGTTCAAACGCAACCTGGGCGCGGTTGGTTGTGCCGCCCACGTAACAGTCTCCATCGGTTTGTAATGCCCAAATTTGGGAATGGGAGACATAGCTCATGATCACGCCTGCCATTAACAACGCAAACCCGGCATAGACTAAGGGAATTCCCGGATCGGCTTTAATTTGAAGCCCCGTGCTGCCGACCAATTCCAGGATTTTTAGAGTGACTCCATTCACCTCGGTGCCCATGCCCGATCGCGCAGTTGCGATTAGCTTGCCATCGTTGCCGTAGATGATCAAAGTACCTTGAAGATCTTTGGCAATCAGCGAAACCCCTTCACTTAGGTCGGGCTTTGTAGGAATCCAAGTGCCCCAGAGTTGCCCCTTGCCACCCGTATCCAGTTGCGCCATCGGTAACTGAAAGATCGGACTGTTGTTGAGCCGCACCCGCACCGCCGCGATCGCCCAAGATGCCTGATACAACGTCACCCCTTTGTAAGTCAGCGGTTCATTCACATGAATCGTTTTTCGCTTCACTTCTTTACCCGTGTCATCCAACACCGACATATCGGAGTAGAACTGGTCGATGCTGCCTTCGGGCGTGTAGTCGATCCAAAAGCGATTCACTTTGACCGACCAATCTTTGGGGATTTGAGGCGCAGCCCACGGTCCAGCATCCGTAATGTTTTGAACTTGAAACGTGTCGCCACTGGGAATCATTTCCTGAGCAATAAATCCAGTTAGGGCACCGAGAATGCCACCCAGCAAAATAATCAGAATGCCAACATGGACGACGATAGGACCAATTCGACCAACCAGCCCTTTGTGAGCATAGAGCGAATCGCCCTGCCGATAGATACGATAGCGACGACTTGCCAAGAGCGGCGCTAAATCATCCAGCGATCGCTGATCTAAGGTGGCGCTCAGGGCAAATTTCTCAAACTGGCGCGGTTGCGTATAAAAATTCCAGGTGCGGGAAAACCAGCGCAGAGAGGGGATTTGCCGCTTAAAGGTGCAAGCAGTCAAGCTAGACCCAAATAGGATCAGCAAGCCGAGAAACCACCAAGTGCGATACACATGATCCAGCCCTAAGGTGAGCAACACTTTCCAGGTGAGAAACCCAAAGAGGGCAGGCTGTTCGGGATAGTTTGCCTGATAAAACGCGATCGCCTGCCCCTGTTCGATCACCGTGCCGGAGATGCTAAATAGGGCAATTAGCAAGAGTAGAGCGATCGCCAACCTCAGATCTGCCAAAAATGGCACCAGTTCGCGCTTAAAAAAAGTTCGAGGAGCCGCACTAATCGTAGAAAATTTTGATAAAAAAGTATCTTTTGCAGTCATTGCCCTATTGCCTTTAAACAATCGCTCCATTACTCATGAAGCATCAACCCAAAATCTAAAAGCTGGTTGCTCTAAATAGCAGCGAGAAAACCCCAAAAATAACCAGTAAAAGACCGCTGGCAGGCGTAATCCAGCCTGACCAACGCCGCAATTCCAGCAGCTTTTTAATTGAAGCGGTAAACGTGCCTGCCACAATCAGCGGAGTGACATAGCCGGCTGTGTATGCCAGCAAAAGCAGACTGCCTAACACGGGATCTTTTGTGGTGGAAATCCAGGCAAGCAGCGTGGCTAAAACGGGCGTGCTGCAAGGAGACGCAACTAAACCGAATGTCACTCCAATCAGGTAAGACTTTGCACTGGCTGGCAATTCCTGTGAAAACCAATCCATACCGCCCCAAGATGGCAACCTGAAAGGCAACGCTTCCAGCAGATTTAAACCCATCAGAATCGCGATCGCACTGACCACAATCGGTAAGCCCAAACCAATTTGTCCGTAGATTTTACCGACCACGGCGGCTAAAACGCCCAATCCTGCCAAGGTGGTCGCTAACCCCAACGCAAACCAAGTCGATTGCACGGCTGCTTGCACACGAGTTTTGGCTTCGTAGCCACCGATGTAGCCAATCGTAATCGGCAGCATCGACAGCATACAGGGCGTGAGGCTAGTCAATAAACCCGCCAAAAAAATGATCCCCACGCTGACTGGGGTGAGATGGGCGAGTTGAGTGGCTACAAGCGTGTTGGCAAACTGAGCCAATTGATAAAGCTGGGTCTGGAAAGCTTCAAACATTCTTTACGGTTGCGATCGCGCTGATGTCAACGCCTGTTTAATACCTCTCTATCTTAAACGGCTTAACGCTCCGTAACGAGAGGCATCAGGTGGCACGACGAGGATTTTCGGGAACGCGGAGCAATTTCGATTGCAAAGAAACAGGCTTACGGTTATTACGATGGTCATCTAAGCGCACCACTTTCGCCGCGCCGCCTTCTCGCGCCACCCGAATCAGCAACCCCGCTGCAATCAAGCTAGAGATCATCGAACTGCCGCCATAGCTAAGCATTGGAAAGGGTAGCCCTGTCGTCGGCAACACGCCCGTTGCCACCCCAATATTCAACAGTGATTGCCCAATCAACAGAACCATAACCCCGATCGCCACCAAACGATGAACGGGCGTACTAGCCTTCAGCGCCACCCTCAGCGCTAGCGTGGCATACACCGCCAGCAGCAGCACCAGCAGGACACAGCCCAAAAATCCAAACTCTTCAGCAAAAACCGCAAAAATAAAATCCGTATATTGAATGGGAAGATAAAACAATTTCTGCTGAGACAGACCAAACCCAGTTCCCAAAAAACCACCCGAAGCCACCGCCAGCATACTCTGAATTAACTGATAGCCATTCCCATGAGGATCAATCCAAGGATTCAAAAATGAGAGAATTCGCTGCAACTGATAGGAACGCAAACTCACACTCAGCGCCACAACCAGCAACCCCGAAAACGCCGTTCCTCCCAGTTGCACGTAGGGCAATCCTGCCCCCAAAGCAATTAGCCAGAGCATCATGCCGCACAATGCCGCCGTACTTAAATTTGGCTGGAGCAACACACCCGCCACAGCCATCAAGAACATTCCAAGCCAAGTTATCCGCACAGACCAACGCAACCGATCCCATTGAGAGAAAATTCGCGCACCTTGCAACACCAGAAAAGGCTTAATCAATTCTGAAGGTTGTAGGGGAAATGGACCAATGAATAGCCAGCGAGATGAGCCATTCACGAGAATACCCACACCTGGAATCAGCGTCACCCAAATTAGCCCCAAGACTAGCAGCAACCCCCAATCGGCAATCCCAAGGATGAAGCGAATTGGGGTATGAACTAAAAGATTAAAGCCAACCAAGCCGATAAGAACCCACAAAATTTGAAGCTTAAAGTAATACAATCCGTCACCCTGTTCCGCATCCGCCACCGCATAGGAAGCCGAAAACACCATGGCTAAGCCAATAAATAGCCAAACAAAAGTCAGCCAACGAAGCACTCGCGCTTCCACAGACCAATCCTGGGCAGTGGTGTCAAAAAACGGAATCAGGTGACGTAGGTTCACAAGCTTCTCAATGAAAATCTTGAATGGTAAAGAGCAAAACTACAAACTAAGTAGCTGAGTGAAGTTGGAGGGAGAGGAATTTAGGGTGGGGTAGTTGGGGGCATCTTACACTTAATCAGGTTGATCTACTTATATTGATCTACTTATATTGCTGAGTTAGTTTTTAAGCCTCTATCAGGTGATTAGTCTAAGGTAGTCCCGGCAATCGGGCAAGACTTGCAACTAAATTTAGTGTTTTCTAAGAAACATCAAACAAAAGGACGCTGGATTCAGCGTCCTTTCAAAAATATTCCAAAAAATGCTTAAACCTGAACTAAGGCAGGCGTTTGATTATTAAGCAGTAGCCGCGATTCTTGAGGTTCTGCACAATACACTTCGCAGGAATTGTTGGGGCTTTCAATCAGCTTCACTTTGTACAGTTGTGCGCCAATTTGCCTGATGGGTGCTTGCAGCAAGTCGCGAATATGAATGGCGATGTTTTCTGCGGTTGGCACGATGTTGGCAAAGTAGGCAATGTCTTTATTTAAAAAGGTGTGATCAAACGGTTCCACGACATAGGTATCGATCGCCCCTTGAAAATCAACCAAATCAGCAATCATGCCAGTGCGCGGGTCAACGGTTCCTTTAATCGTCACTTCTAAGTGGTAGTTATGTCCATGCCCATTGGGGCGAGCGCACTTCCCGTAGATTTCAGAATTCTTTTCAAAACTCAGATCAGGGCGAGCCAAGCGGTGAGCCGCACTGAAATGAGTACTAACAGTTAGGTAGGCTTCCATATCGTCTCCGTAGTAATCTGCCCAAAGTTCGGGATGTTCAAATAGCTGAATGCGGACGAGCGGAAGATGGGGGGCTAGCCGTTGCCAAATCACCCGCGCTATATTTTCGGTTGTTGGCAGTGTTTGCTGAAACTCTTCCCAGGCATCATTCAAGTAGGAAAAATCAAGTTGGCTGGTAATTTCGCGCTTGATGATGTGTTTTACGTCTGAGAGATTTAGCACCATGCCGTATTCGTCTAAGTCGCCCAGCATTGAGACAAACAAAACATAGTTATGTCCATGTCCTGGAAAACGGGTGCAGGCACCAAAGCGGGTCAGATTTTCTGCCTCGCTGCATTCTGGCAGCCAATAGCGATGGCTAGCAGAAAATTGGGCGCGACGATTAATCGTACATTTCATAAATTCCGTGCCAGAACAGCATAGAGAAGCATAAACAAGATACGAAGTTTTGCAAAGCATCCTGTTTTTTAAGGATAACCAACATTGACGGCGATCGCCCGACATCCTTAGTATTAGAATATGATGAACAAGTGTTAAGAGATTTTCTTCACTGAACTTTTTCGGATGCTTTCCTCAATACTCATCCCAGCGTTACCTATGGCTCAATCTGAACTAATTACAGGGATGCAATTTTATCGCCGCTTTTCTCAGAAATGTCTGGTTTATCTGTTCAGTGGCTTAGCGGCACTTTCGGTGTGGCTCAGCCCAGTTGGGTTGTTTGCCAGTTCTGCTGCCCATGCATTTAATAATCCTGACTTGTTGCCAAAAACTGATACCGCTGTGATTGATCTGGCAAAGTTTTTGAATAGCGATCAAGAAGCTACTTTGGCAACAGAGCTAGCGCAGTTTCAACAAACGACCGGATGGAAGTTGAAAGTTTTGACCCAGTTCGATCGCACTCCTGGCACGGCAGTGAAACAATACTGGGGGCTGGATGATCACAGCGTCTTACTGGTGGCTGATCCTAGGGGTGGGAATATCCTAAACTTCAGCGTTGGGGATGACTTCTATCCATTGATGCCGCGCGTATTTTGGATTGAACTGCAAACCCGCTTTGGCAACCAATTCTATGTGCGTGAAAATGGCGAAGATCAGGCAATTCTAGGGGCGATCGCGTCGATCAAAACCTGCCTTTTGCAAGGGGGCTGTCAGGTCGTTCCGGGCTTACCTAGGGAACAATGGATTTTAACCTTAATTACCTCAATTGTCGGCGGAATAATCTGCGGTTTCGCCGCCCATCCTCGCAAAGAAGGGGAGATTTTTTCGTGGCAGTGGGCACTGATTTTCTCGCCACTCTGGGGCATTTTGTTTATAGCCTTTGGCATCGGTCCAGTCGTGACGCGCACCTCTGATTGGTTGCCCCTGTTCCGCAATGTGGCAGGCTTTTTAATTGGCGCACTGGTGGCATTTTTAGCTCCCATGTTGAATCGGTCTTCCCCATCTGAAACATAATCGCCTATCCTGTTTTTAGTCTCCTTCGGCATGTTGCCGATTGGCAAATGAGTCTAAAGGCAAAGACATGGAATGGCATCTGACGGACGCGCAAAGTTTAGCGTTGATTGATCGAGAAGTGGGAGAGCATACATTTTCGCCAGCCGAGTATGAAATTGTCCGTCGGGTGATTTACGCCACGGCAGATTTTGACTATCAATCGCTGATTCGATTTTCAGATGCGGCACTTCAGTCTGGGGCGGCGGCGCTGGCGGCTCGAACCACTATTGTGGTAGATGTGCCGATGGTTCAGGTGGCGATCGCGTCTACGATTCAGAACACCTTTGCCAATCCCGTTTATGGCAGCATGGATGCTTTAACTCGCCCCCAAAAGGAGAAAACTCGCACGGCTTGGGGCATTGAAACTTTGGCGCGTCGATATCCCGAAGGGATATTTGTGGTCGGGCAATCTCAAACAGCCCTGACTGCGATCGCTGAACTGATTGAAACCGAAGACATTCGACCCGCGCTTGTCATTGGCACTCCGGCTGGTTTTGTAGGGGCAGACGTGGCAAAAGATCGACTAGCAGACTCGCTCGTGCCCTACATCACCATCAACGGACGCAAAGGCAGTTCAGTGGTGGCGGCGGCGATTGTGAATGGCTTAGTCGATTTGGCATGGCAGGCTTATGGACAGGAGCAGCTAGGCGTTAGTTAATTGATACTACCAGTCATTATTACTTGAACGGCGCGATCGCCGTGTCTGAGGCGACGATGCGGGCTGATAATCGGACTCTCCCTCTTGACGGCTGCGTCTGCGGGTATCGGGTGCGGCATCCGATCGCCTCCGTGCCAAAGATCCTTCCTGAGAAGCGGCGCTTTTTGGAGTTCGCTTAGGGCGGCGTGTAGCCTGTGCCTCCACTGGGTCAGCCCCATCAGGATATTGAGTACTCAGCCTCCGACTGACATCAATAAAGGCATCTTGCTGTAAATAGGGATAGTCACTCACCCAAAGATTGTGATCCGGAATGTAAATATCGGTTGTTTGGGCAATGCGACCTAAATCCCCCCGATTGGATAGCACTAACATTTCTGCCACATCGCCAAGGTCGATCGCTCGATGGAAGCGCTTAAGCGGAACGCGCAATTGAGCCGTAAAGCCTGTTTCATCCCCCACCTCTAAATTCAAACAGCGCTCCCGATTCTCCACAACCACTAACTCGCCGCGATTGTTGACGTTTTCTTCAGTGCCAATCAGTTCTTCCGTCAAAAAAATATCCGTTACTCTGCCCTGCCAAAATCCAGCATACCCATATCGGCGGTATTCCATATTTCGTAGGCTTGCCCACAAAATTGGTCCCCAAATCCAATACAGCCCCACGCTTAAACCCACAAATAATAAAATGCCATCGTTGATCACCCCAAAAAATAGCACCCGAACGAACACGATCGCGAAGATACCAACGACCGAAACCAGAAGCCGTTGCAATAGATCGCGGGGCTTGCCCCAAAAATAGGCATATTGCCCTCCCGTCGCAACGAGTGGAATCAGACTTTCAAAAATCTTGCGGGTTAGTGGAACTAACATAAGACGGGTCAAATTACTCGAATCACTGCTAAGAGCCTAACACTTGTCGGTTCGTCTGGAAGAAGAGGACGGAGCAGGGAGAGATGGGTGAAGCAACGACAAAATATCCTGGCAATTCATAGGACGATCATCGTAGGACGATCAATGTGTAGAGGGTAGAGGGCTGCTCTAGAGTGAATTTACGTAAAATCCATCCTTTGCTTCAAGGCGGTTTTAGGTAAAAGATTAGGGACTATGCGGATGGATTTGGGACAACTATGATGCAAAATTAGGATACATCTGAGGAACGTGATTCGGAAAGGCTAAACAACTAGGGGGCAACTATGTTGGCTTAGTTTTTTCAGTTAGAAGAGCGTCCTTGCAGGTAGACAGCCTGACCCTGGGGGCTTTTAAGGGTCAGGCGATTTTCTTCCAATGCCTTGGTCTCTCGTGCGACCTCACAAAGCTTTCTGGCTTTTCATCGCTAATTATGCAGTGTTGCTCCGGCGATCGCAGTGATCCAACCAAAACATCTTCATTGATCAAAATCACACCTGATCAAAATCACACCCGATCAAGTTGGATGCATCTTGGGGATATCGGAAACTAGCGTTACAGAATCTTTTCTAAGCCATAAACCAACGATTTCAACTGCATCACTTTACGGATGGCAAGCAAAACCCCCGGCATATAGCAGGCGCGATCGCTCGTATCATGCCGCAATGTATACAGTTGACCCGGTGCCCCAAAGATAACTTCTTGGTGAGCAATCAGTCCAGGTAAACGAATGCTGTGAATCCGAATGCCATCTTCGGTGAGGCTACCGCGCGCACCCGGCAGTTTTTCCGTTTCTTCCACGCTGGGTGGATTGAAGGGCTTGCCTATTTCTCCTAGCAGTTCAGCCGTTTGCAGCGCCGTTCCACTTGGAGCGTCTGCTTTTTGATTATGGTGTAGCTCAATAATTTCCACATGATCAAAGTGCTGAGAGGCTTGAATAGCTGCCTGTTGCAACAAAACCATGCCAATGGAGAAATTAGGAATCAGCAGACAGCCCATGCTGGCTTTATCGGCAAACTCAGTCAGGTTGACAATTTGGGCAGGGCTGAGTCCAGTCGTACCCACAACCGGGCGCACTCCATAGGCGATCGCGATCCGAATATTTTCATAGACCGAGTCGGGATGGGTAAAATCAACCATCACAGCAGGCTGTTTCTCTTGAGAGACAAATGCCAGCATGGGCTGAAAGTCATTGGTAATAGGGACTTCCAAGGTGCCACAGCCTGCCAGTTCCCCGGCATCCTGCCCCAGATATTCCAGGCTGCGATCGACGGCTCCCATGAGGGTCATATCTTCCGCTTGGGCGATCGCTTTCACCACTTCACGCCCCATTTTGCCCGCTGCACCATTCACCAACACTGGGATCGGGTCTGCCATAGCTAAGTACCTAGAAATTGATGACTTTGGTATTTTAAGGGGGGCGAGAGGTTATGGGCTAGAGGCGAGAGGGTTTTGGTTTTGAATTTTGAGTTTTTTCACTCTGACCTCTATCTAGGTCAGAGGTAACAGAATCTCGAATTCGGTGCCCATGAGGTGAGGTGGGGCTTCCGAGGAAGCGCGATCTAGGTGTGAGTTGGGTAGGGGTGAGTTGTCTGAGTTTTTGGGAGAGGAGTCGCCTAGAGTGGTGCCCCGCGATCGCACCCACAATTTGCCGCCATGTTTGGCAGTGACAATTTGATAGCTGACGGCAAGGCTGGTTTCTTTTTCTGCCCGCTTTTTGACGGAAAATGATTCTAAAATCTCTTGCTGCGCTTCAGCCGATAAGCCCGATCCATTATCGCCGATACAAATTAATACCCACCGAGCCGGAGCGCGATCGCCCATCGCCAAAGAGCACACTTGCGTTGTAATTTGAATCGTGGGTTTGACAGAAACGGTAGAGTTTGGGGAAGCATGGCGCGATCGAAACTCTTGATCCAGTTCTTGGCTGACGGCTTGGTTCAATAAGCTATCTAAGCAGCGGCTTAAAATATTCATGAAAACTTGCTGCAAATGCCCAGGAAAACACAATACGGGTGGCAATTGCCCATACTGACGAATGACCTGAATCTCGCTGGTTAACCGACTCTTAAGCAACAACAAAATACCATCGATCGCCTCATGCAAATCAACAGGCTTAGGATAGACCTCATCAATATGGCAGAAGTTTTGCAGGCTGGATGCCAGTTTAGACAAGCGTTCTGCTCCCGTTTTCACACTCGCGATCGCTCTCGGTAGATCGTGGCGTAGATAATCAATGTCTAGATCTGTTTTCAGCCGATCAATCTCTATTGGGAGAACAGGCAAGCACTGTTCGTAAGCGTCTAAAACTGTGAGCAAATCGTTACTGTAGCTAGAAATATGGCTGAGATTGCCCCAAATAAAGCTGACTGGATCGAGAATCTCGTGGGCAACCCCATCGACCAGTCGCCCTAAACTAGCCATTTTGTTGTTCTGAATCATTTGCGCCTGGATGCGTTCATAGCGCACTTGAGTTTCGATGCCGCGAATTTGCCAGTGGGCGATATTGAGTTCGTGAATGTCTAATAGAAAGTAGGTCTGATCGTCTTGAACAATCACGGGTTCAGCCAATAATTCTGGCGATCGCCGCAAAGCCTGTTGAGCCGCAACCAAAATAGGCGTAGTCCCCGGCAGGAGCAAGAGATCACATCGAGCATAGCTACAAAGCACTTGAAGCGGCTCTGCCAAGAAGATATCGAGTCCATGAGGACGGATCAAATATTCTAATAATCGCTGTCGAGACAACATTCCTGCATAGTTGCCTTGATCCACCAAAATTGCACCCGGCAAAAACGGATGATGCTCAAAAACCTGGGCAAGCTGCCATCCTGAACACCCTAGCTCAATTTCAAATCGATGCAAAGGCAAGTCTTGTAGCGTAGACTCCAAGTGAAGAGCCTGACAACTCCCTTCGGATAGTGTGGGAATCAGCGATTGACAGGATTGAGGTGACACAAGCAAGATGCCCTGAAGATAAAAACACCCTTTTGGCGATTTTATTAGACTGCCCAAACTATTCGCCGCTCTAACAATCTCTCTCTATTCAGAGAAATTTTCTTAGAAAAACTTATTTCGCCCGCTAAACTCCAATAGGCACAAGTTCTTGCAACGCTCCAACTAACTCTCTGGTGGAGGTATAGCGTTCGTCGGGCGCAGGATTGGTGAGTTTCCGCAAAATCGGAATTAGCTCAGTATCCAGTCCTGGCACATATTCTGGATAAAACCGATAGCCTTGTTCGCGTTGGGTATAAAAGGTGTTGGGAGGTTTTCCGGCGAGCAAATACACTAAGGTTGGGGCAAGAGCATATAAATCGGACATCGCAAACGCTTGTCCTTGCTGTTGTTCGGGGGCAGAATATCCGGCAAAGTCTGGCTGAATTGCCATCTTTAGGCTTCTACAGGGGTAAAGACCGACTAGGGCAATGTCTGAATTTGCTGAAGCTCGGCGCAGAAGATTTTCGGGGCGAATATCCTGATGAATGATTGAGGGAGCCTGCTGATGTAAATACTCTAAAGCGTGACAAGCCTGAAGCACCCAGGCGATCGCCTGCTGTAACGAAACAACGCCAGTTGTCGCCACCACTTGTCGCAACGACTGCCCATATAACGGCTGCATCACCAAATAGGGTTGCCCACCGTCAACAAAAACATCAATAAAACGAGGCAACATTGGATGGTTAACCTTCAGAAGTTGCTCAGCTTCTTGCTCAAACAACTCTATGGCTTCCGCATGACTAGCCCATTCAGGATTTAAAGTCCGCAGCATCAATGTGTGTCCATCATGCCAGCCTAATTGAGTAATCCCTAAGCGATCATGCTCCAACACCTTCACAATGTGATACGCGCCAATCGTGCCTAACGTATTCAGCGGTTTGCCACAATCGAGACAAAACAAGCGTTCCGTGCCCACATAGCGCTGGCAGCAACCTGAAAGAATTAATTTGCCGCCCGATGGGGAGGGGGCGGGACTTGCCGGTTCACCATCCGTCATTGTTTGGATATGAGCGCCTCGCTGATCGTCAATTCGAGCCGTGGAATTGCCAATATCAGTTTGAGGTTGACGGGTGGTTGAGGTTAACTCCGGAGTGGGCGCAGAAGCTTGCATAGAATCCGCACTGAGGGTCTGCCGCTTGCGCTGACCTACTGTTTTCTCACCGAGTGCGCTGCGAACTGGATCTCCCCCTTTTACGCCAAGATGAATTTGAACATTGGGACCCGATCGCGCCAACCGAATAATCACGCCATCTTCAACGGGCACTTTGGTAATGCGCCGTCCTTCGAGATAGGTGCCATTTGCACCTAGGTTAACAATTTCCCAGCCTGTCTCTGCTTCACGAATTTCAACATGATGACGAGAGACAACAGCACTATACAAAATGACATGGTTGTCGGTAGAGCGCCCAATCCGAACAACAGATTCGTGTTCAAAGTTCCAGACTTGAACGGGAATGGACTGCATGGGATGCAACAAAGTCAGGGTAATCACGCTGGCAAGTAGAGCCGAAAATTTGTACTGCAAATTGCGCTTCTGATGCCAGAAAGTTCTCCTTATCCTACGGTGCGTTAGCGACCGGAGAACGAAAAACTCTGGTTAAAGGCAACAGGACGAACCAGAATGAATTGCAAACAGTGGATGGAACTTTTCAGTTTAACGTGACGATTTTCAGCAGGCTTTGAAGCAGGTTTCAAAGAGTCTCCGTCATCTAACGTAACTCAAATTTGCGAGGAATCTACGAAAGTTGGAAGAGAAATGTCACTTTATCGCCTTTACCCAGCCCAATGCGATCGCCGGGTCGCAAGCGATGTCGGTTACCCATGGCTAAGGGCAAATTGTTGATATAAGTTCCGTTAGAACTGCCGACATCTTCGATGTAATAGCTATCTCCTTCTAGGCGAATGTCTGCATGAATACGCGAAACGACTTCGGAATTGGGAAAGCCAGACACGTCAATATCAGGCGGGATGCGATCGTTGGGCTTACCAATATGAATAACCGTAAGCCCCTGAGGCAGTTCAGCAGCCGTATTAGTTTGGACATGCAGGAGCGTTGCCGTTTGTTTTTGAAGTTGAGTGCTAGTGCTAGTTTCACGGGGCACCGCACTAGGATTATCCCCCGCCGTAGCAGCCGGATCAACTGCCGCTCCTGCCGCTCCTACCCCAGGAGGGACTGTAGCTGCCAGATCGGGGAGAGGGTCACTTTCCTCAACTAAAACACTGGATTCAAGTGGAAGATTCGGTTCAAAGGTCAATGGCTGTGGTGCAGGCGATTCAGGAAAACGAAGCTCAGGAACCTTGGCTGGAGTCTCGGCGATTCGTGAAACGCTAGCGACGCTTTCCGCAGAACTCTCTACAGGAATGGCGGGAGCCTCATTAGGCAAGGGTGAATTGTCGGGTTCAGCCGCAGAAGTGGCTCCAGCAGCACGCAGATTAAACCCACACTGACCGCAAAAGCTGGCATCTGACTGGACGATCGCGCCACAATTTGGGCAGGCAGACGTAGCCGGTAGGGGGGTGTAGCAAGCTTCGCACTGCACTGCACCATCCGGATTGGGATGATTGCAATTTGGACAAACAATCATAGAAATTTCCTAGTTCTCAGGACTATCATATTCGCGATCGCAGCGATTGAGTACATGAGACAGGTTTCGGGGAATAGTTCGGAGTTTGGAGGTCAGAGTCTTGAGTTTCACCCATCGCCCCTTGCCCCTCACCCTTCGTCATTCTTCTCCGACGGCGTGATCGAGCAACCACCAGAGTTCGCCTTGGGGTTGAATTAATCGGGCAGGATAGAGAGTATCGTCGTCTTCCGGGGCGAAGATGTGGTCTAAGGCGGGGCGTTTGCTGGCTCCGGCAACCAAGAAGAGAACGGCGTGGGCGTGGTTAATTAAAGGCGCAGTGAAGGTGATGCGGGGTTGCCCCTCTTTGTTGCCGACGGTGATTAGGCGATCGCGCACCTGCAAAGCTTCAGTATGGGGAAACAGGGAGGCGGTGTGTCCATCATCGCCAATGCCTAAGAGAATAATGTCAAAGGCTGGGAAGGTTCCGGCTGAGAGTTTGAAAAAGGCTTGCAGTTCGGCTTCGTGCTGGGCGGCGGCATCGACTGGGTTCGTTGCCGACGTGAGCATGGGGTGAATATTGGCGGCTGGTAATGGCACTTTGTCGAGCCATGCTGTCCGTGCCATGCCTTGGTTGCTGTCGGGGTGGTCGGCGGGAACGTAGCGCTCGTCGCCCCAAAACACATGGATTTTGTCCCAAGGTAAATCCTGTTCTGCTAGTTTTTCATACAAGGGTTTTGGGGTGCTGCCGCCTGCAAGGGCGATGGTGGCAATTCCTCGCTGGGCGATCGCCTCTGCAATTTTGGCAAGGACGATTTCTAGCGATCGCTCGATCAATCCACTTTTATCTGGCAATACTTCCACAATCGTCTGCATGGTTTCCACTCCATCACAACTCTCAAAATCATAAGCGTTAAGCGCCAAGCAGAGTGTCGTTGCTGGATTATTTGCCCATTTGTGACCTATGCCAACTGTGACTTAGCCGCCCACGGTGACCGTGTAGGACAAACTGAATGGCTGAAAGTTAGCGCCTGGTTTTGCCGTTCCGGTCAACTTTAATTCGTACAGTCCCGCTTTTGGAAACGTGATAATCGCTGCCGGAACGCCTTTATATCGTTCTACGTCCAGCTTGTTCAACGTTGGTTTCAACAATGGAAGAGTTTTTCCCGCCTTGTAAGGAATCGGATAGACGGTAAGTTGACAGTTGCACTGAGCTAGGGGGATCACTCGTCCACCGCGACGGGTCAACGCGAACCAAGCTGTAGAGGGTTTTCCGGCGGTGGGATTGTGGCTGGGTTCAATGTGAAAGGTTGCTGCGACATCTCCCGCTGCTGAGGTTTCTATTTCATGCGCCACCACAGGCGAAACCAGCAGCAGCGGAGTCAGCAATGTCCCCAAAACCTTACTTTGATTTGACTTACTTTGATTTGAGAATAGGTGCATAAAATCGCTCCAATGATAACAGTGACCACATCCAACGGTGGCGAACTAGCAGAACCAACAGCGTCAAGCCTGTCAGCAATAGCGCTGATGTGACTTGATTACTAGACACTTCCAGGGCACCAAAGTAGTGAGAGCCAAGCCATAGGGTATGACCGACTGCCAAAATCAGGGCTGGAATGTTGAGTAGATGAATCCACCGCCAGTAGCGTTTTAATAGACTTGCGGCGCGATCGCAGCTTGTGAGTGCGGCAGGAGTCATCAAAGCCAGGGCGATCGCTCCTGCCCACAGCGCGGCTTGTTGTTCTGGCAACATGAAGGAAACTGCATCCAAATTCCAGTTGAGATTATGCTGAATCATATGGAGACTATGGGCAACGGCAAGCACAAATGCGCCCACACCTAGAGCGCGGCGATATTTGAGCGGGGCAGCCCAGAGCCGACTAATCGGACGGGCAACCAGTGCCAGCATTAAGAGCGCCAAGGCTCCCTGCCCGGTATAGTCTTCCATCTGTCCGGTTCGGAGCAAGATCAGCAGCCCGATCTCGATCGTCACCCAACCGCCCATGCGAAACAGTTGACTGCGGCGATCGGCACCCAGCAATGATGCAGATACGCCGATTCCTAGCATTGAGGGCAGAGTTCCCAGTCCAAATGCCAGCATTGTGATCATGCCATTCCAGAGATTGCCCGTTTCTGCGGCTTTAATTTGGGCAGTGTATAAAAAGCCGCAGGGAATGAAGCCCCAGATTAGCCCTAACAACAGCGGAGTCCACCAATGGGAGGAGAAAGAGAGATTCATCATCCCAGCACTGAGGGTTTGATGGAGTTTTCCTTGAAAGGGATGCAGCAGCGGAATGTTGGGCAGTAGACTCGGTTGAACTTGAATTAGCCCCATCCAAATCAGCAAAATGCCTGTGAAAATTGCCAGTCCCCGACGCAAGTCGCTTTCAATTCCGGCAAGCTGTCCGCCTGCGATCAGGACTGATCCCAAGGCTCCAATTCCAGCACCGATCGCGGCATAGCTGAAGATGCGACCTACATTCAAGAGTCCGTGAAAGTAGAGCGATTGTTGCCAGGTCGGAGCAGCAGAACCTTTTTGCGAGAGTGAGAATGCGATCGTCAATGGACCGCACATGCCCACACAGTGACCAAAACTGCCGAGAAACCCCAAAACCATAATCAACAGCAGATCCACTCGGTCTCCTACCTTAGAACTTGAGTGCTTTAGTCATCAGAAAAAGCTTCAAGAGCATTTCAACATACGGGGTGTGAGGAGAGTTGTCAAAAGACGGGCGGTCAAACTAGGCAAACTTAGTTTAGGGTGCGTTTCGACTTCGCTCAACGACCTCACCCATTTAACAGGGCTTCCACGAATTCGTAGCTAGAGAAGGGGCGCAGGTCTTCAATGCCTTCACCAGCGCCGATAAAGCGAATGGGTAAGCCAAGTTGCTGGACGATCGCCAGGGCAATGCCGCCTTTAGCGGTGCCGTCTAGCTTGGTCAATACTACGCCGCTGAGTTTTGCTGCTTCTGAAAACACTTCCGCTTGACGCAAGCCGTTTTGTCCGAGGGTGGCATCTAGCACGAGCAGGGATTCCACGG
>JBGTAZ010000374.1:0-18776 GCA_041749615.1 Leptolyngbyaceae cyanobacterium
GCGAAGCTCTCTATCGGACTCCCTCCGGGCATCGCTGAGTTTTGCAGACGGTGCCGAAACGGCTGATGACACTGGATTCGGCGCATTTTGGGTCTTCGCCTGCCAATCAATTTCACCCGAAACGCCTGCCAACCCGCGATAGGACAGTTTTAGATCACTTGCAGCCGCAATGCCCTTCTGGGAAATATCCAGCGCTTTAACCAATGATGCCAGCGCGTATTCCAATTGATCACCTGCATCTAACGCCACCCAGCCTTCTGGAGTCAACTGGCGAAACTCAAAGTGGAGGTGAGGTCCGGTAGAGTTGCCCGTACTGCCCACACGCCCAATCACTTCACCCTGCTTAACCAGTTCTCCTTGCTTGACAAAAATCTCTGAAAGGTGAGCATAGAGAGACTGCTGAGTCCCCTTGTTATGATTCAGCGCCACAGCCAACCCATAGCCTCCTAGGAAGTCAGCCAAGGCAACCTGTCCCGCATAAGCCGCTAGCACAGGGGTTCCCATGGGTGCGCCCAAATCGGTGCCAGAGTGAAACCGCGAAGACCCAAACAGGGGATGAATCCGCCAGCCAAAGGCGGAAGTAATGGAGGCGGGAAGGGCGAGGGGAAACACTAGCTGAATGTTGCCGTTGCCCAACCGACCCGGCGGACGGAAGGTGCGCTGATAGAAATCTTTGAGCGAAGCTGTGGTGCCGACTTCTAAGCCAACTCCTAAGCCATTGCTGCCCACACTGAGAGATCCCGCTTGAACGGAGCCTAGGGCGTTGGGCAATTGGATCTGGGGCATTCCAGGAGACGACACAACCGGGCTAGTACGCTCGGTTGCGCCGATGTCGTAGCCCGTTGAGTCAATGTACGGTTCGTTGGTGGGAATCGCTGACTCTATCGCTGCGGGAGCCGCTGGCACAAAGGGTGCGGGTTCAACTGGCGCAATTTGAGGCTCTGCCAGGATTGGGGCAGAATCTACGGGGGGAATTGCGTCGCCATACTCTTCAGCAGTTTGAGCCTGGAGGGTACCGCTTAATATGCCCAAGACCCCTGCGATACTTAGTCCTGATATGACTAGCGATCGCCGTAGGGAGTCCGATGGAAAGCGTCCCGAACGTTTCACGAATCGCGACCCGCTTGGCAACACTATCCTTAGAGGTTGAGTTCGTTGATTCATATCCCATCCTCCTGTTTTAAAACGAATACATCTTTTAAAGCAAATACAGCGCGTCTAGCCATCTCATACTAACGATCTTGCCAACTATCGGGGCAGCGGCGAGGGAATCCCGCCAGGAAGCGTGGAATTTGTCACCGTTTTTGGCAAAACTGGAGTGGTTGACCCCGCCGGAATCGGCAGATTCGTTACAGAGCGATTCAGGGCTGCCAACGCCCGGTTGTAGTTCAAAATGGCGGTGACAAAATCGCCTTCCGCTTGAGTCAACTCATTCTGGGTATTGATCACCTCACTTTGGGTGCCCACACCCGCTTGGAACCGCAGTCGTGCCAGTCGTAATGCTTCTCTTGCGAATTCTACTGCCTGCTGGTTGGTGCCAATGTTCAAAAAGTTGGTGCCTAGGTTGGTATAAGCCGTTTCAACCTGAAGCTGAATTTGCTCACGAAACTTCGCGAAGTTGGTTTCGGCTTGAGCAATGAGCGCATCTTGTTGGCTTGCCTGCGCCCGTGCTGCTCCACCATCAAAGAAATTCCACTGGAACCCAAGCGACGTGCTGAAGCCATCGGCAAACCCCAGTTGGTCTCTCAGATTATTCAAAATGTTGTATTGAAAATTGAACGCAACGGTGGGACCTAAGGATGCCAACGCCGCCTTTTTCTGTTGCTCTGAGGATGCTCTTTGGGCAAGGAATGATTCTAACTCAGCCCGGTTTTTAAACGCTGTGACAATGGATTGCTCCAGAGACATATCCCACACTCCAGCAATTTGTACCGGGTCGGCAGCGGCAAGATTGAGGTAAGGGGGCAATGCCAAAAGCTGGGCAAGCTCCCGACGACGAATTTGCTGAGTCCCTAAAGACGTTACTAGCGTTTGCTGGTTGCGTGCCAGCAGAACTTGCGCTCGCAGCAAGTCAAGCCGAGTCCCAATGCCCGCTCTTTCCAGAGCGGTAGCATCTCGCAAACCAGCTTCTGCATTGCGAACCGCAGCTTGTTGAATTCGCACCGACTCATCGGCACCTTGAAGCTCGTAGTAGGCATTGGAAACGTCTAGCTGTATCTGTTGTAGGGTTGCTTCAACGGTAAGCTCTTGCGATCGCACTTGCTGTTCTACCGCCCGAATTTGGGCAGGACGACGACCAGAGGTGTAAATGTCATAGCCTACCTGCACCGTCCCATTCAGCACGGTAGATTGCTGATCGGCATTAACCTCTTGCCGTAAAGCGGGGGGTAAGGATTGCTGTGCCTGGGTTTGTGCGGCTTGCGACAATTGTCCAGAAGCAGAGCGGGTCTGAGAAATTTGACCATTCGCGCCGATGGTTGGATATCGCGCGGCTTGGGCTTCTCGTAATGCAGCCCGCCTTTGTTGCAATACTTCGGCTTCTTGCTGCAAGTCTCGGTTATTGCGTTTTGCTAGCTCTAATGCTTGCTGTAAGGTAATTGGCTGAATTCCTCTCAACTTCACCTCTTCCGGTCTGGTGGGAAAGCTGAGCGGATTAGGATTGGGGTTGAGATATTCGGGCGGCATCCCTGACTTTGCCGGACCGATCGGTAGATTTTGAAATGGTAGTGGTTGAATGGTGGGTGTGACGGGCAGAGTTGGAATGACCGAAGCGGGGGTTATGCCTGTGTTTGGTGTGGCGGGAATGGCTGGATTGAATTGCGCTGTTGTGGTCGATCGCGGCTTAGGGGTTAGGCTAGACTTGTCAAACTTCGACTGCGATCTCGCCGATGGGGCTGATTTGTCTGAATCTGCGACCTCGCCATCTGATTGGGTTGCACCCTTGTTTAAGAGCGTCGGGTCAACTTTTTCAGAGGGTGCTTCTGATGAAGATTGAGTACTTGCAGCCGGGACTGGGTTTAAATCGCGCCCTTGGGAATATCCCGCAGCCGTGGGAGATAAAGCGACTACAACTCCCACACCTAGAGCAACTAATGGATGAGATGATCCCATGCGTACCTACTACCTAATCAAAGAGACTTCTCGAACAAATATTGACTACTAGAGAACCGCCTCTAGCAGGATACCGGGTTGTTGGACAACTAGCAAAAAAAATTGCGTTCTTTTCGCAATCGCAGGTGATGCAATCTTAGGTCACAGTAAATGTACATCATATTACCTAGAACACGATCGCGAAAAATCAGCCTCACTCAACAGTCTGTATCTTAGTTCTAAAAACAGGATTCGGATGCAAGCGATCGCTAGGTTTACCCAATAGGGCGTTCAATGGCTTCTCTAAGTAGGACAACAACTAAATCGATAGCCTTTGCCATACACCGTACTAATTAAGGGTGACTCGCCATCCCGTTCGATTTTGCGGCGCAGCAGGCGAATTTGGGCAGCGAGGGTATTGCTAGTGGGTTTTTCGTCGCCCCAAACGTGTTGATAGATTTGCTCGTGGGTCAGAAGTTGGTTGGGCGATCGCATTAGATAGGCAAGCAGTTGAGCCTCTTTTTCAGAAAGCTCAATTTCACGGGTGCCCCGATAGGCGAGTTGGTTTTCAGGATCAAGCTCCAGATCGCCCACCTGTAGCCGTCGGGTGGAAGCCTCCAACGTGGCGGCGGGTCGTCTTAGCAGGGCACGCACTCTCGCTAGCAGTTCCCGTAGCTCAAACGGCTTGATCAGATAATCATCCGCCCCTGCATCCAACCCCTGAACCCGATCATCAATCGTGTCTTTGGCAGTCAGAAACAAAACTGGAGTCATATTGCCCTGCGATCGCAAAGCGTGACACACTTCCAACCCTGTTTTTTGGGGCAGCATCCAATCCAAAATCAGCAGATCGTATTGATTGGCTTGGGCAAGTTGGTTGCCGCGATCGCCCTCATAAGCAACATCTACCTCATATCCCTCCCGCATCAATAAACGGCTTAAAGGATCTGCCATTTCCACTTCATCATCAACCAAAAGAATACGCATAAAGAGAAGTGCGAAGTATGAGGTACGAGGTGCCAAGTGCGAAGTAGAGAGTGGCGGTAGCGCGATAAAATATAGCTTACAGTTGTTTGCTGTTCGCAACTTGCCATTCGCCATTCGTAACTCGCTATTCCCTTTATGATTACCGTTGCTTTGCCCAAGGGCGCACTCTTAGATGACAGTATTCGCTTGTTTCAGGCTGTTGGCTTAGACTTCAGCGCTTTTTTAGATAAATCCAATCGCCAACTCCAGATTTCAGACCCAACGGAAACTGCAAAAGCGCTGTTGGTGAGGGCGCAGGATGTGCCGGTGTATGTGGAATATGGGCAAGCACAGTTAGGGGTTGTCGGTTACGATGTGCTGCGGGAGAAAACGCCGCAAGTGGCGCAGTTAGTGGATTTGGGATTTGGCGGATGTCGCATGTCTGTTGCGGTGAAAGAGGCTAGCCCCTATCGTTCCTCTTTAGAATTGCCGCTGTATGGACGGGTTGCCTCCAAATATGTGCAGTGTACGCGGGAATATTTTGATGCCCTCGATTTGCCTGTAGAAATTGTGCCGCTGTATGGCTCGGTGGAATTGGGACCGATTACTGGCATGGCGGAGGCGATCGTCGATTTAGTGTCTACCGGGCGCACCTTGAAGGAAAACGGCTTGGTCGAAATTGATGTGCTTTATCACAGTACGGCACGGTTAATCGCCCATCCTTTAAGCTATCGATTGAATGCAGATGATATTCAGACAGTAATCGAGCAGGTGCGATCGCGGATGTTAGCGAGGGTTTGAGCAAGTATTAGAGAATAGGAATATTCACTTTACACGGTAGCGAATTTTTTGTTAGCCAGTCTTTCAACAGCCTAGCTTCCAAACTGATGATACTTATACCAGTGGTTGGCAATATCAATCCGGCGACATAGCCAGACGCGATCGCGCTGTTGCACATAATCTAAAAATCGCGCGAGAGCCGCCGCCCGTCCAGGTCTGCCGACCAAGCGACAGTGCAGCCCCACACTCATCATTTTGGGTGCGGTTTCGCCTTCCTCATACAGCACATCGAAGGCATCTCGCAGATAAGCAAAAAACTGATCGCCAGAGTTGAAGCCTTGAGCCGAGGCAAAGCGCATGTCGTTGTTATCCAGCGTGTAGGGAATGACTAAATGGGGCTTGCCATATTCACTCATCCAATAAGGCAAATCATCGGCATAACTGTCCGCATCATATAGAAAGCCGCCCTCTTCTACGACAAGCTTGCGGCTAAAAGGACTGGTGCGTCCGGTATACCAGCCCAGCGGACGATCTCCCGTCACTTCGGTGTGAATCGCGATCGCCTTTTGGAGATGTTCCCGTTCTGCCGCTTCACCAAAATATTTGTAATCAATCCAGCGATAGCCGTGACTGGCAATCTCCCAGTCTGCGTCTTTCATCGCCGCCACTGCCTCCGGGTTGCGCGCCAAAGCCATTGCCACCCCAAAAACCGTCACCGGAATCTGGCGCTGAGTAAACAGTCGATGCAACCGCCAAAATCCCGCTCGGCTGCCATACTCATAGCACGATTCCATATTCATGTGCCGTAGACCCATCAAGGGAACCGCACCTACAATTTCAGACAAAAACGTTTCGGAAGCCTGATCACCATGCAAAATGCAGGTTTCGCCGCCCTCCTCATAATTAATCACGAACTGCACTGCAATTCGCGCTTGGTTTGCCCACTGGGGATGAATCGGATTGCAACCGTAGCCCACCATATCTCTTGGATAGTCTTTAGATAGAGAGTCTTTAGATAGAGAGTCTTTAGACATTGCAACTGTTCCCTTTCCATCGCTTGAGTCGTTTGAAAAACTATGGCAATATTCCCCCATCGCCTGAATTTAACGGTTTGTCATCTCCCTACTCGCCCAACTGGAGCAGTCAATATCATCCAAGTAACTCATACTCTATGGGGAGGACTAAAAAGTTTGCAACCCGTACATTAACTATATAGACAGTTGCTCAAGTGCAACTAACCCGGCGGGGGGCTGCCGGGTTTTTCTTTGGAATTTTGGACTAATTGACGTGGTTTAAACTGATTGCCCTAACCACATTGCTCTAAACAGATTGGAATAGACGCAATCCACTACGATTCGGTTAGCGAGCTAGTTAGCGAACTATCAGATAGTGTAATAGGAATTTCAATTATGAATTCTGTTGCGCCTGCACTCGTGCTGTAGCTCAAATTTCCGTTATGTCTTTCAACCACAATTTGGTAGCTAGTGGCAAGCCCTAAGCCAATTCCTTTTCCGACTGGTTTTGTTGTAAAAAAAGGTTCAAACAAGCGGTTTTCTACTCCTTCTGCAATTCCAATTCCATTGTCTTTAATGCGAATCATAATTTGTTTTGGAGTATTCAGTTCGGTGGTTATTTGAATCATTGGTGTTTCTTGAGTCGAATCGGAATGACTAAATTTTTGCTGTAAGGCATCGATCGCGTTGGTTAATAAGTTTAAAAACACCTGATTCATTTCACTTGAATGACAGGTGACCAAGGGCAGATCTCCATACTTTTTAGTGATTGCTATCTCTGGCATTGTGGGTTCTTCAGCGAAGCGATGGTGTAGGAGAAGTAAGGTGCTGTCAATACACTCATGAATATTCGTGGATTTAATATCGGATTCTCCCAGTCGCGAGAAAATACGTAATGCTAGGACAATTGAGCTAATGCGATCGACTCCTGTTCGCATTGATTTCATCATATTTTGTAAATCAGCTACCAAAAAATCTAGCTCAGCTTCTTCAAGTAACGTTTGAATGATTGGACTAGGTTCTGGATATTCTTTCTGGTAGGCATCAATTAACTTAAGTAATGTTTGAATAGATTCATTGGCAGGTTTTAGATTGCCTGCAATAAAGCTAACCGGATTATTAATTTCGTGACAAACGCCTGCAACAAGATGCCCTAAACCGATTAGTTTTTCTTTGCGCAGGAGGTGAGCTTGCATTTGCTTTAAGCTGTATAAGGCTTTTTCAAGTTGAGTATTTTTTAGGTGCAGTTGAGATTGCAATACCTGGATTTGAAGATGGGTTTGAATTCGGACTAAAACTTCTTCAAACTGAAAGGGCTTTGAGATAAAGTCAACTCCTCCTACCTGAAATGCTTTCACCTTATCCACTACATCATTGAGTGCACTGAGAAAAATAACCGGAACCGAAGCAGTTTCGTCGTTTTGTTTCAGCAGTTTACAGGTTTCATAGCCATTCATGTGAGGCATGTTGATATCTAACAGAATCAAATCTGGAGTGCTGGCTTGAGCCGCAGTCAGCGCCATTTTTCCAGTCAACGCTTTCCGAACTTGATAGCCTTGATCGATTAGCAGGGTGGATAAAAATCGAATGTTTTCCGGGGTGTCGTCAACGATCAAAATGTCAAGATTTTGAGCTTCGACAAATTTTTTATTAGAGTCCATGGCTTGCTTTCAAGGCTGTAAGGGCGGCATTGTGAGTTTGCGAAAATATGAAAGATTGATAACACTGCGAAGGTAACTTCTGATGATTCGTTACAATAACGTTTCAGGGGGTTGCAGTAGTGCCAAGATTTGATCAAAATCAAAGTTTAAGGCGAGTTCCGCGATCGCATTTTTTAATCCAACCTGTTCGGTAGGAATCTCCTCCAGCAGTGTGGGAATTCCCACATCATTTCCTTCCAAAGCTGAACGACTCAGTTTTTTTCGCCAATCTTCTGACATCTGGGCAATTCCTACCTGAAGGCTGCTCTTAGACCACTCGGTGCGATCGTCTTCACCGATCGGTTGATCCTGGAGATCGTCAGAGACTGCTTCATAAAGATACTGCACTCCCAAATGGTGACTGATTTTTTCAAATAGTTCCTGCTGTTGAAAAGGCTTACGGATGAAGTCATCGCAGCCTACGGCAAAAAAGGTCTGACGTTGATCGGCAAAGGCGCTGGCAGTCAGGGCAATCACAACCGTGTTCTGCCCCTGCGGATCGGCTTTAATCAGGCGGGTTGCGTTTAATCCATCCAAGATTGGCATCCGCAGATCCATCAAAATTAAATGGGGGTGCCAGTCTCGCCAAATGGCGATCGCCTCTGCTCCGTTCACCGCTTCCTGCAACTCAAAGCCATCCATTGTCAATATTTTGGATAGCAGTAACCGATTAGTCTCGTTATCTTCGGCGATGAGGATGCGATAGATGGGTTGGTTGGGGGCTATCCCAATAACGGTCTGATGGATGGGAACCCGTTGTGGAATCGTTATTGGCTCAACGCAGCGCATTTGAAGGTCAAAACTAAACGTGCTGCCTTGACCGAGCTGACTGGTGACCGTAATTTCTCCTCCCATTAACTGTACAAATTTTTGACTAATCGATAATCCTAGCCCGGTGCCCTCTGGCGAGTTTCTCCCGGTATGAGTCTGTTCAAACGGCTTAAAGAGTTTATGGATTTCATCCGGGGCAATTCCCGCGCCGGTGTCTTCCACTTCAAAATGAATCGGGGGACAATTCTCAGAGGCTTGTGGGGGGGCGGCACAACTTTCTGGACTGTTCAAGTGTATCCGCAGCGTGATGCTGCCCTGAGTTGTAAATTTAATTGAATTGCTTAAGAGATTTAGCAAAATTTGGCGCAGCTTATTTTCATCGGCAACCACCTGCTGAGGGACGTGTTCTGAGCGCTCAAACACCATTTGTAGCCCTTTGGCTTTTGCTCTTAATCGAAAGGTCTCCTCCAAATTCTCTAAAAGCAAGTACAAGTCAAAACTGTTTTCGTTTAAGGAGATTCGTCCTGCTTCAATTTTGGACATTTCAAGCACATCGTTGATCAGCTTGAGCAGGTTGCCACCGCTGCGATTGATAATGCTGACATGCTCTTGATGGGTGGTGGGTAAAGCGCGATCGCGTGCCATGAGTTGAGTAAACCCCAAGATGGCATTCAGCGGGGTGCGAAGTTCGTGGCTCATGTTTGCCAAAAACTCACTTTTGGCGCGATTGGCTGCATCGGCACGGTCTCTTGCCCGTTGAAGTTCGGTTGCCTGCTGCTGCGTTTGGTTAAACAACTCAGCTTGCTGAACCGCAACCCCTAGCTGAGTGCCCACTTGGGCGGCGATTTGAATTTCAGACTCGCGCCATTTGCGGGGACATGCATTTTGGTAGTTTGCTAGCAATCCCCAAAGCCGAGTGCCACAAAAAATTGGCACGGTAACATAGGAGCGGGCTTGTAAAGATGCCAACAGTTCTAAATAGCAGTCATTAAACCCAGCAGTATAAATATCCTCAATGCAGCAATAGTAAGATTTATCGCGATAAAGTCCGCCTTCTTGAGCTTGTAGGTAGGTATCCCGAATCAAAATTTCAGCCCCATCATCCATGCGCTTGATGACGCAATCGGCTTTGTCCACGGCAATTTTGGTTAGGTTGGGGTCATTAATATCCATCGGCACAATCCTATTCCAGCCTTCGGCAACAGATTCTGCAACTACAATTCCGCTCCAGTCGGAGTTAAAGCGATAAATTAGGGTGCGATCGCACTGAAGCGCTTGGCGTAATTCTGCGGTAGTCGTGCTGAAAATAGCATCCAAATCTAAGCTTTGGCGCATTCGCAGAATCACCTTTGTGGTTGCCCGTTCTCGGTCTGCCACGAGCCGCAGGGTTGCTTCTGCGGCTGCCCGTTCTTCCACCTCGGTGGCTAAAGCCCCATTTGCCTGCACTAATTCTGCGGTGCGCTGCTGCACCCGAAGCTCCAACTCCTCATACGCCTGATTTTTTGCCTCTTCCGCCCGTTTTCTTCCCAGTTCTGCGGCTGCCCGTGCTGCAAACACTTGCATCAGGGCAATTCTGTTTTCATCCGGTGGCAATGGTTCCGTATGCAAAATGCAAAGAGTGCCAAGGGGCGTTTGATTCTCATTTAGCAGCGGCACCCCCACATAGCTGACTGCCCTCATTTGCGCTAGCGCTTCAACTTGAGGAAATAGAGCTTGTAAATCATCTAAGAACTGGCACGGTTGTTGCCCTTGGATGACTGAATTGCAGGGATTATCTGACAGGCTAAATTCGACGTTTTCTACTAAATGATCGCCTGACCAAAAGGCAAGAGTGCGAAAGTGCCTTGTGGGATATTCTATGGCTTCTGTCACTTGAACATAAGTCGTGCCTAAAGCATCCGCAAGATTTCGCACGAGGGCAGCAAAAAACTCCTTGCCCGTTACTGACGCAGTTCCCATCACAATTTGACGCAGCACTGTTTCAGTCTGCTGCCGTTCAACAATTTCTTGCTCTAATGCTTGATTAACTGTTTCTAGCTGCATGGGAGTTTTTAAGGCGAGAAACTGGGGCAATAGTTCCATCAGTTGCAGGGCGGTGTAGACAGAAATGATCCCAGTCAGTGCCCGTTCTAAGCCAGAAACCCAATAGATGGGATACCAAAGAGTGACAATATCCAGTAAGTGCCCCACGCCACAGAGAATGATAAATGCGCCAAACATCACAAACACTTTGGAAAAGGGGATATCGTCGCGCTTGCTGACAAAGTAGATCAGCATGGCTGGAATGGATAAGTAGGCGATCGCGATCAGGGCATCACTGACCACATACAGCCCCACCAGCGGCGTTTGCCATAAATAGCACTGCCCATGAGGCATATACGAATCCGTAGAAAATAGAGTTTGAAATAATTCCACCATCACTGTGCCCGATTACAACTTGCACCAACAGGATCTAACCAACCGGATCTAATTTTTTATTATTGAAAGACAGGTCAGAGAAACACTGCCGGGTTGATTCAGTCTATCCGACTATTTTAAAGTACTTATTATGAGGGTTCCCATTTAGCCAACCCATGATCCTAGCGTTCTTAAAAAAGTTTTATAGCAGTACGAAGAAAAATTAAGATAACACCCTCTTATTTCTCAAGGATCTTGGTGTCCTACCCGATTCATCCGTGCCTATCAGCTTATTCCGCGTTGAAGTGGTTATTCCCAGTTGTCGAGTTCCACAATCCAGCGTTGTATCAGGCTGTTGACCTGACTACGACGGGCTTCAAAGGTGGCGGCAATCCAAATTAGCAGTAATCCGACTGCAATGCCGATCGCCCATAGCACCAGGGAATAATCGCTGATAAAGCGCCACACTTGCCACAGCACTTGCAGCATAAAGGTGGCGGTGCCGACATAGAGCAGCGCCCGAATTCTCAGCAGCACTCCTGCAAAGATAAAGGCTAAATCAATAGCGATCGCGCCCAAGCCAACTAGGAGGGGAAGCACGCCAGCAATGCCCACCTGTGCTTGATAGAATGCCGTCAAGCTGACAATGCCCGTGGCAAGGCAGCGCAACCAATGGCGCGTTTCCCGATTGTTGGGCGATCGCAAACTTGGCTCAACTTGGGCGATGTATAGCAAGGAAGCCCCAACTACCGCCGCAATCCACAACGGTTCCACGGCTCCCCGTTCATGCAGCATTCGCCACACCGCCCAATTTGCCACGATCACGCTGAGGTAGCTGAATCTGACCCGCCGTTCTGCACTCGATAGCCAGCCATAAAACGCCGCCACAATCAGCAGGCTTTGAATATTGCTGCCCCAGCCCGTCAGCAGAATCGCGATGCTAGGAAGCGCGATCGCCGCTCGTCGCCACGGCTGCCAATCCCAGCCCCACCGCTGCCACGGTGCAAAGTAGAGAAATACCGCCAAAACAGATGCGATCGCCCCAGCCCAATCGATTAACACCCCATCCGGTAGCGATCGGTGTAGCCAATAGGTTAAAGCTGTCACACCTTGAGCGATGCCGGCGTAGATCCAAAGAGTAGGGGCGAGTTCGGAGTTCGGAGTAACTCCTTCGGAGACGCTACGCGAACGGAGTTCGGAGTTTTGAGTTTTGAGTTGGGAGTTTTGAGTTTTGAGTTGGGAGTTTTGAGTTTTGAGTTTTGAGTTCGGAGTTCGGAGTAACTCCTTCGGAGACGCTACGCGAACGGAGTTCGGAGTTTCCTCTGCTCCCTGTTCCGTATTTCGTCCTATTGCCAGCGCATACGCTGCTGCTGTTGCGATCGCGCCTGTCCACAGCCATTCCCCAGAAGCGCTTAAATTTGAGAGTAGGGCGATAATTAGCAAGATCGAGCCTAAAGCCCAGTGAGCATGGGCGATCGCTTGCCATAGCCATTGAGGGACTCGCAGATAAGGAACTAGCCAGCGTTGGAGGGCGTAGTAGGCGATCGCGAATCCGATGGCTAACCCCGCCAATAGGGTCATGCCATCTCCCGGACTGCCGCCTGTCGCCTGCAACAGTGGATAGAGCAGCAGTTCATAAGCCGCGATGGACACTCCAGCCAACGCCAGCAAGGTCAGCCACTTTAACCAGCCTTGGCGGCGACCCACCCCCAGCCCCACAAGCGCCGCAGCGAAAGTATACCAGCCCGTAGTCGCCGTAAACGTGCGATGCTGAATCACCACTCCCACAAGCGCGTAGAGAAGGGGAATGAGGTGAAAGGAAGTGGGAGGCGAGAGGTCAGAGGTCAGAGGTGAGAGGTCAGGGGTAGAGTTCTGAGTTTTGTAAGTCCTTCGGACTGGCGTTGCCAACACGTAGCGTCTCCGTGGGAGATATTTTGAGTTTTGAGTTGATTCTGGTTCTCTAGCTTCTAGCTCCTGTTCGCTGTTCCCTATTCCCTGTTCCCTATTCCCTTGCCTACTCGCCATCCACCAATCGCCGCTTAGCTGAGTGACTAAGCCGAGGGCAAGATTGGCGATTCCCAGGGTGTCGAGCGATCGCCCGGTGAGGGCAATGCTGCTGATGAGCAGGAGTTCTACGCTCCAAGCGATCGCGTAGAAGCCGAGATTGCTGACTCCTTGCCATAGGCGAAAGCCGATCGCCGCCATCAGAATGGCTGACGCGATCGCGGCGTTTGCAGTGGGTTTATCGAATTCAAGATATACAACAATTTGGCTGAGGGTCAGCACAATCAGTGTCAACAACGTTAGCCCGGTCGCCCAGCCGTCGGCGGCTTGCTGATAGAGATGCTTCAGGCGATTGGTGGGTTGAGTGAGTAGTCTACTCCGCAGTAGCCACAGAACGAGGATGGCGATCGCCAGCATGACGGTTGCAAAGCTCACCGTGCGATGGTTGGCAAAAATCTCCCAAGCGGTGACGGCAAAAAATCCTAGCCCAAAGCCAACGGTGAGTACTGCGGCGGCTAAGTGTTGCATTCGGCGAGTATTCAGCAGCATTAGCACTGTGGCAATGCCGAGGCTGGTCAATCGTCCTGCGATCGTGGTGAACATGAGCGGCTGCACCAGCACCAGCGCGATACTGCTGAAGCCACTGGCGGTGTAGCTATAGGGAAATCGCCGTTGATTGCCCAGCAGGGTCAGCATCAGCGGCACCGCTAGCCAGATTCCACCCCAATTGAAGGGTTGCGCCTGCAATCCATTGAGTGCTAGAAGTGCATAACTGAATGCTGCTAGGATTAGCCCAAAATACCAGGCGCTAATTTGCCAAGCGCCAATTTGCCAAGCGCCAATTTGCCATGATGCCTGCGGAGTCAGGACTTCGGAAGATTGAACGCTGCCTTCGGAGCTAGGATCGATTCGGTCTTTCCAACTGCCGATCCAGCCCACACTCAGGCTCCATTCGACCACCATGCCAACCAGCAAGATACCTGCCCAAGCGGTGGCAGAGAGTGCGGGGAACTTCCAGTCAATTCCGGAGGCGATCGCGGCTAACGTAATGCCGTGAGTCAGGGTGATCAGGGGGGGGGACGGCTGAACTCGTTTTGCGGTGATGACTATCAGCGTGATGGCTGACAGCAGCAAGTTGAGCGATCGCACCCACCCATTATCCAAACTAATAATGGTTAATGTGCTGCCCAATCCCAACGCCAAAAATTCTGCATAGCGAGCGAGTTTAGGGTGTCCCTGTCTTAGGCGAAACGCCAGCCCGACGGTGAGCAACACATAGGGAAACAAGCCCAGCCCCAGCAAGGCAAATGGCATCCCACTGGTTCCGGCAAAGGGGGTGAAAAATGTCAGGATGCTAGTTTGAACCGCAGCGGGAACCCCTCGCCACCCCAACCAACAGGCTTGCAAGCCCACCAAAAAGCCAGTAATTAAATCAATCGGTGATCCGGTGCGGCGCAAGCGATCGCCCAGTAGCCACAGCGCCAGCCCACTCACCGCGATCGCCTGCCATGGCGGAGTCACGGTTACCGCAACCAGCCAACCCAGCAGCAGCAACCCCGCTCCAGCCCTGATCCAATCAGCACGGGCTAAATTTTGCCGCGCCAACCAACACAGCACCCAACCACAAATCCCAATTGCCAACCCCAGTTGATTCATCGGCACTTGAGCCATCAAAATCGCCCGCCCGATCAAAATCAGCGCCAACGCCGCCACCGCGATCGTACTGAGCGCAGGAGAAACGAGTGGTGGATTAATTGTAGAGGCGATCGCCTCTACTCCCTGTTCCCTGTTCCCTATTCTCTGCTCCCTGTCCCCTCTGTCCTGTGCCACCAACGCCACCGCTGCCCCAACCGTTCCGCCATAGACCGCCCAAAACGGCACCCCCTGCCAGCCCCAGCCCCAATGTAGCCAGGTGAGGGCGATCGCGGCGATCAGCAGTATCCAACTCCGACTTGGTTTTAAGAGCAGAATTAAAATGCCTGTGAGCAGACAAGAGGCGATCGCTGCCATACCTAGCCCCACCGGACTTTGCCCCAGCCGGAACCCGTCCATCATCCAAAAATTCACGGGGATGAGCAGCAGGGTGGCAATGCTCAACATGCGGCTGGTCAATCGCAAGGATGCCTGTTTCCCTGTCCACCAGCCCACCCCCCAAAAGACCAGCGTGTAGCCCAATAAAATACTGTATTGTCCTACGGCTGAAAAGTTGCGCCATTGGGTGGCTGCCAACACACCCGACGAGACCACCACCAAAAACACACCCAAAAACAGCAGCCACAAGACGCTGAGTTCTGCCATAAAAGACTGCAACAATCGAGCGGCAACCGTGGGAGGGCGATCGGGTGAAGGTTCTGCGGTTGCGACAACAGCACTTACGCGATCGCGACTACTATGACTCACCGGACGCTTATCGGGTAGCCCCATTGCACCCACCGGAAGAAAATCGTCACTCGTTTCCACAGATTGTAAAATCGGCGGATTTAGGTCTTGAGGTATTTCCGGGTCTGTTGGAATCGCTGAAACCTGCGGCACTGGGCAGACCAATTGTTCCGCACAAATGTGTCGCACCAGCACATCAGAAATCAGCCCCAGTTGCAGCCAGTGATCTAACCCTTGCAGTAAAGCCGGATGGGCAGAGCGGATGACTAATTCAAGCCTAAATGGGCGATCGCCAGGGGAAGCCATAGGAGAAAAGAAATAACTCTCCCTTATCATCGCGCTTGTATTGTCAAACCGCTTAAATCTTTAGGTAGGCGGCTCGGTTAGGATTCATAGTGGTATTTACATGCCGCAACAATAATCTCCTCCTCGGTTACGGTATACACCAAGCGATGCTCATCATTAATCCGTCTTGACCAAAAGCCGCTTAAGTCGTGTTTGAGCGGTTCTGGCTTGCCTAAACCTGCGAAAGGAGAGCGGTCAATATCTTTCAGCAGTTCGACAATCTTCTTATGTAGCTTTTTATCTAGTTGTGCCCAGTTAGTAAAGTCTTCAAAGGCACTGGATTCAAAAATAACTCTACGCTTCACCCTAGTTCATCCTGGTTGACTTCAACGAGGTGAGATCGCTGCCTAATATTTTTTACTGCTTGCAACAATCCAGTCCGGTTTGCCTCAGAATCCATGAGATAGGCTGTTTCATCCACACCATAGACAATAATTTCGATTTCTTGATCCTTAAAGGTTGCCTTCAAGCCCTCCAAAAAATTTTCGTTGAGGTCATTCGCGTTCAAACGGTAAACAGTTTGCATTGTTTTTTAACATCCTTCTAGACTTTGGGAAGTTCTGTGGGGAAATAGCGTTGCACCCCTAATTTACCCTAGCTTTTCTGGAGGTGTATGAGGCAATCTGGTAGTGAGTTGTTGCTCTAGAGTTCTTTGAGGGTAAAAAGTCCGTTTGGAAGAGAAAAAGTTTAGCTCGAAGAAGATACAATCGCCCCAAACATCCTATTCTCATGCCACTACCAGGTTTCCTCAATCAATCGGTTAACCAGTGTCCAAATTCTTCAACAAAGCGCCCTTGCAGGATGGCTTGCCGGATGCGCTGGGTGAACTGAATCAGTTCCGTAATGTTGTGGATTGAAAGAAGGGTGTATGCCAATATCTCTTGGGATCTGAGCAAATGGCTGATGTAGGCACGGCTGAAGTTTTGGCAGGTATAACACGGGCAAGTTTCATCCAGCGGGGTAAAGTCTTCTCGAAATCGAGCGTTTTTTAGGTTCCATCGTTCTCCCCGAACGATCGCATTGCCATGTCGCGCTAGCCGGGTCGGAATCACACAATCAAATAAATCAACGCCCGCCGCGATCGCCTGCACCATTTCTCGATGAGTTCCCACCCCCATCAAATAGCGAGGTTTGCCCGCAGGCAGCAGCGGCGCAGTTGCCTGAACAATGTGCTGAATCAGTTCGGGCGGCTCTCCGACGCTAACTCCACCGATCGCAAAACCCGGCAAATCCAAATCTGCCAGTTGTTTGGCGGCATACTCACGTAAATCAGGATAGACTCCGCCCTGAACAATGCCAAACAGCGCTTGATCCGATCGCTGATGGGCAGCCATACACCGCTTCAGCCAGCGAAAGGTGCGCTCTGTCGATTCCTGCACACTTTCGCGAGTCGCGGGATAGGGCGGACATTCATCAAATGCCATAATCACATCCGCACCCAACGAATTTTGGATTTCAATCGAGCGTTCCGGCGACAAAAAAATCATCTGTCCATCGCGCGGCGATCGAAAATGCACGCCCTCTTCGGCGATCGTTCGCATCTCACTCAGGCTAAACACCTGAAATCCGCCTGAATCCGTCAGCATGGGACCTTTCCATGCCATAAAGCGATGCAAACCACCCGCCCGCGCCACAATATCCTCACCGGGCTGCAAGTGAAGATGGTAGGTATTTGCCAACACCATTTGCGCCCCGGTTGCTTGCAATTGATCCGGCGTAACGGTTTTAACATTTGCCAAGGTGCCAACGGGCATAAACCGAGGCGTTTCCACCGATCCGTGGGGAGTTGAGAAAACCCCTGCTCGACCCTGAGTATGGCGACAGGTTGCCTGACACTGAAAAGAAAAGTGAGTATTCAACGGTATTAAGCGATCGTCATGAACTTTTCATTGTGTCACTTTTAGCTGTTAGACGGGAAGCCCCGCGCTCTATCTGACCCGCTAGAGCCAACTAAAACGCCCTTGAGGTAGTAGTGTAGTCTAGAAAGCCTTGCCGTTACTCTCAAAAAAATAACGCTAGGCGATCGCCCCACCACAAGAACTACCCGTTCCGGCTGTGCAGCCAAAGCAGTGGCGACCAGTAACAATCTGCCGCTTTGCCAGTTGATCAAGGTTGAAATCACGAATGTGAGGAGGCTGGCGATCGGGTTGCTGAAGTTCCAGTTCCAGCATTTGATTAAAATCGCAATCAAATAGACGACCATCCCAGGCAATGGATATTGTGTTGCGGCACATCAAGCCCGCGATCGTACCCGGATTAAACGCATTCACGAGGCGTTCCATATAGGACTGGAGATTGCCAGATTGCTCCAGCCATTCCAGATAGCGGGAGATGGGCATATTGTTGATGGTGATCAGGCGATCGAAGGTCACGCCGTGATTTTCGAGCAACCCTGATTTCCACTCTTGTTCGAGTTGGCATTGCTGGACAGAGAGGCAAGCCCCCACAGGATTGCTGACCAAGGTGAGTTGGCGATTGGGATCACCGGTGCCGTATCCCACCGCATTCAGCCGTTTGAGTGCCGTAATTGACTGTTCAAAGGTGCCATCGCCGCGTTGGGCATCTGTGTTCTGCTGGCGATAGTGCGGCAGAGAGCAGGCGATCTCAACCCCTCGTTCAGCGAACCAGGCTGGTAATTTCTCCATGGTTGGCAGGAGTAGTACTGTGAGGTTACAGCGATCAATGACGTGCTTGCCACGGATAACACACTGCTCAACGAGATAGCGGAAGTGCGGATTGAGTTCGGGGGCACCTCCGGTTAAATCGACGGTCTGGGCTTCGGTTTGGTCAAGGGCACGCAGGCAGGCATCAATGGTTTCCCGATCCATCATTTCTTTGCGATCGGGTCCGGCATCCACATGGCAGTGGCGGCAGGTCATATTGCAGAGCTTGCCAAGATTGATTTGAAAAATTTCGAGCGGGGTCGGAGTGAGCGTCTGCCAACCGTGGGACGCGATCGCGGCATCAAAATCTCCCTGTGCTGGGGTGTGGCTGAGTTCAACCGACTGGAGTCGCGCTTGTTGCTGCTGGGAACTGAATAGAGCGGCATGGCGTTGTTGAAGGGGTTGTTGAACTGGAAGCGGTGCCGTTGGACTAGACATAAAAATTCGTGACCAATAATAAATAAAATGAGCCAGCCAGAGAGTTTTCACTGTCTCTGAAATACTGTCTCTCAAATACTCTCTCTGAAATACTGCCTGAAGCACTATTTTTCGGCGTTGCTGAATGCAAGTATGATTTTTGACTGTAGTCAGGGTAGGTCTTGTGCCTACCCTGACGTAAGTGGAGGGCAACCACAAGGGATTGCCCCTACAAATTTCCTCCCCAGATT
>JBGTAZ010000375.1:0-8543 GCA_041749615.1 Leptolyngbyaceae cyanobacterium
CTAACTTTGACCTATGACCTCCAATCTTCATCAAAGCGTTCAAACTGATAATGTCTTCCACACAGAGAACGTCAATATCTACTATGGAGACTTTCTGGCAGTTAAGGACATTAACCTTGATGTTCCCAAAAACGCAATCACCGCCTTTATTGGTCCTTCAGGCTGTGGCAAAAGTACCGTGCTTCGCTGCTTTAACCGATTGAATGACTTGATCAAGTCATTTCATTTAGATGGCAAGATTTTGTACCATGGTCAAGATTTGTATGCGCCCGAAATTGATGCGGTTGAAGTGCGGCGGCAAATTGGCATGGTGTTTCAACAGCCAAACCCTTTTCCAAAAACGATCTACGACAATATTGCTTTTGGTCCTCGGTTATTAGGCTACAAGGGCGACATGGACGAACTGGTTGAGCGATCGCTCAAGCGGGGAGCGCTTTGGGATGATGTCAAAGATAAGCTGAAGGCAATGGGAACTGATATTTCCGGTGGTCAACAGCAGCGACTTTGTATCGCCAGAGCGATCGCGGTTCAACCCGAAGTCATTCTGATGGATGAACCTTGCGCGGCGCTTGACCCCATTTCAACCCTGAAAATTGAAGACCTCATGCAGGAGCTAAAAGAGGATTACACTCTTGTAATCGTCACGCACAATATGCAGCAAGCCTCGCGCGCCTCTGATTACACTGCCTTTTTTAACGTTCAGGCAAATGAAAAAGGACAGCGCACTGGGTTTATTGAAGAATACGATCGCACCGAATCGATCTTCCAGAGTCCCAAGAAAAAAGCAACTCAAGAATACGTCAGTGGTCGCTTTGGTTAAACAAGTTGAGGTCAAAGCTCAAAGATTTTGAATAAGTTTTGACTGCAAAGTTTTTGACTACAAAGTAACTGTCTAACAAGTTTTAGGTGAACTTATCGTTCACCTTTGCTTTTTCATAGAATTTCGATCGCTGCCAGTTGTGGGTTGCCCGTATCGAGATAGGATAATGGCAGGCTCTTGAAACCATTGCAGAATGTAAAGAGCTTAGATGTTGTTTCAATATCCCCTAAATGTATATGAAGCGCTATTGGTCTCGCTTACTCGCTTTTGTGCTGGTTCTTTACGTTAGCTTCGGGAGTAGCCCCGTAGCCTTTGCTGGCTCGACCTCTTTAACGGGTGACTATCGTCAAGATACTGTATCCGTTGTCAATAGTCTCAGAGAATCGCTTCAACTATCCGCCGATTCTCCAGAAAGAATTGCTTCTCAAAAACAGGCTAAACAGCTAATCAACGATTTTTCGTCACGCTATCGCCGGGACGGAGCATTGGCTAAGCTACCCTCGTTTACCACCATGCGGACTGCCTTAAACTCTCTAGCAGGGCATTATAGTTCCTATCCGAATCGCCCTGTGCCGCAGAAGATGAAAGATCGGCTAGAGCAAGAGTTTAAACAGATTGAAACATCGTTAGAACGGGGTTCCTAAATTTCCCCTACCCATCCGCTTAAAAGAAAGGGATGCCGATTGGTATCCCTTTCTTTTTTGAAAATGTTTTTATGAAAACAACTACTTTGTAGTGATTTTTGCAGGGATTTAGTATTTTTCAGATATTTCTTGAGAAGGTTCGGGGTGGAGTAAACCATTGAGTAAAGCAGCAGGACGTTGACCATGAGTCCATGCGAAAGCATGGTTAAAGGCAGCATCTTGACAAGCCTGTAGCTGCTCAAATCCAATAACATCATGGGTTAAAAGATTTTCATACTCGAAAGGCAACCGAACGTTGTGCAGCCCAGCATTATCAGTGCAAATCGCAATATCCACCCCTGCTTCAAAGCAGCGATCGAAGACTTGTTTTAACTGCGAAATGTCATCCAACGTACCTGTTTGAAGATACGTTGTGGGGCAGATCTCCAAGCACTGCTTCTGTTCAGCAATTTGTTTAAGCAGTTGAGGCTGTTGCAGCGGAATTTGAATTCCATGACCGATTCGCATTAGGTAAGGTAATAGCTCGGCGTGGCATCCATCACGAGTTTCGTAAAGGTGCCCGGTTGTATTTAACCCCAGCGATCGCGCATACGCATAGAGTTGCACAAACTCCTCCATCCGTTCCTTATAGTGATTATCCCCGCCAGCTATATCAATCCCGCACACATAATTCCGATTTTGCGCTGCCAAATCGACAATGGCGCGGTTCACCTCATAAGGCAACCTGACATGCATACACAAGATTTGGCTAGTCACAATCGGATACTCATTCAGTTGGCTAGAGTGCCCCACCACCTGCACAATTTCCGGCATCAAATCAATGCGCTGAGACTGACTCAAATGCTCAGGGGTACGAAGATAAGGCGTGTAGCGCAACTCAAGATAAGCTAGATTCTCAAAAATGTAAGCTCCCCGCATCAATCGATAAATAAAATAAGGTAAAGCCTCAACGGTCTGCACCCCTTCTACCAACGTGTGAAGTTCCAAATACTCATCTAAAGTATTGCGAGGGCGAGTGTAAAAATCTTCAAACTGTGAGTACTCAGGAAAACGCTGGATTAATTCAGAGTCGTTGCGTTGCAAATAACGCCACAAAACTCTAGGAACAACAGAGCCTCCCAAATGACGATGAAGTTCAGCGTATAAAGCCACAAAAACCCCTTGAAATAGTAGTGCTAGTCTGTTGGTTACGATAACTAAGATGAATGCAAGGAGGCTTCCGTTCTCCTTACTAGATCATAGAAACTTATCTAGATCATAGAAAATATTTATCGATTCAGTGTATGAAGCTAAAAAAATTACGCGATGTGCAACTCCTTTGCCCACCCTGCGGGAAACTAAGCTACATCCTACCCTGCCAACTCTGAGCGAGCGGTTTCGCCAACGCACGACCTGGGAGGTAAAGTAAATTTACTTGCAGCCACAATTGAGACCCCTAAACTTTAGGGTGCTAGTTGACATGATGGGCAACCATTCTTGATAATAAGAGTTTGTGCAAACTCTAACGTTATAAAAAATCTTGGCTAACGTCATTGTGGTTGGTGCCCAGTGGGGCGATGAGGGAAAAGGAAAGATAACAGATCTGCTGAGCAAATCAGCGGACATGGTGGTTCGTTATCAGGGCGGAGTGAATGCTGGGCATACGGTTGTTGTTAACGATCAGACCTTTAAGCTGCACCTGATTCCCTCAGGGATTCTCTATCCTGATACGGAATGCATTATCGGATGTGGCACTGTTATTGATCCAAAAGTGCTGCTAGGCGAACTGGATCAGCTTCGGGAGTTAGGAATTTCAACAGCGAACCTACTTATTTCAGAAACTGCCCATGTCACCATGCCGTATCACCGCTTAATTGATCAGGCATCGGAAGAGCGTCGGGGGGAACACAAAATTGGGACTACCGGGCGCGGTATTGGTCCAACCTATGCCGATAAGTCGGAACGCACTGGCATTCGTATCGTTGATTTGATGGATGCGGAATCGTTGCGAAAACGGCTTCGTTGGACGATTGAATACAAAAACGTCATTTTAGAAAAGCTCTATAACCTCCCTCCCCTTGATCCTCAGGCTGTGATTGATGAGTACTTAGTGTATGCAGAACGATTACGCCCCCATGTGATTGATTCTTCGTTGCGAATTTATGATGCGATTCAAGGCAAACGCAATATTCTATTTGAAGGGGCACAGGGAACCCTATTAGATTTGGATCATGGGACTTATCCCTATGTAACGTCTTCTAACCCCGTAGCAGGGGGAGCTTGTGTGGGTACGGGGGTGGGTCCAACCGTCATCGATCGCGTGATTGGTGTGGCAAAGGCTTATACTACCCGTGTTGGGGAGGGTCCTTTCCCAACAGAACTGCATGGCGAAATGGGTGAGTTGCTGTGCGATCGCGGCGCTGAGTTTGGTACCACAACCGGGCGGCGGCGGCGTTGTGGCTGGTTCGATGCCGTGATTGGTCGATATGCAGTTCGGATCAACGGGCTAGATTGCCTAGCGATTACTAAACTCGATGTGTTAGACGAACTGGATGAGATTAAAGTCTGTGTGGCGTATGAGGTGAAGCAGGAACGTCGCCAAGATTTTCCCAGCAATTCGCGGATTTTTGCCCATTGTGAACCCGTTTATAAAACTGTTCCCGGTTGGAAGCAATCGACCTCTCATTGTCGCGTTTTAGAGGACTTGCCTCAGCAGGCACTAGATTACCTCAAATTATTGGCAGAGTTGATGGAAGTGCCGATCGCGATCGTCTCCTTAGGCGCGAGCCGCGATCAAACCATCATCGTGGAAGATCCAATCCATGGACCCAAACGCGCTCTGCTATATTCCAACGGCACTACTGCTGCCGAAACCACCAGTCAAACGATTGAAGTCTAGCGGCTAAAATCCAATGGCTAAAATTTTCTCTAACTCCTTACCCTTGATTTTTTGTTATGAAACTTTCAATTGAATGCCAAACCCGTCCGGAGGGAAGCAAACCTAATGCACTCCGCCAATCGGGCAAATTGCCTGCCGTTTTATATGGACACAAGGGCACAGAGTCTATTTCTTTAGTGCTGAGTGCCAAAGAAGCTGAGCGCTTAATGCGGCAAGCTTCGATTAATAACACCCTAATTGATATTACGGTGCCTGAAATGTCATGGGCGGGTAAAGCATTGCTGCGAGAAGTGCAGACCCACCCCTGGCGGGGCACTCCTTACCACGTTAGCTTTTATGCCGTTGCCGATCATGGTGACTTAGAAGTGGATGTTCCTATCCATTTTGTGGGGATTCCAACCGGAGTCAAGCTAGGTGGGGGTTCTTTGGAAACTGCGATGGGATCTTTAGCCGTGCGATGTGCGGCATCGATTATTCCTGAAGGGATTGAAGTGGATGTGTCTGATCTAGAAGTAGGCAGTGCGATTCATGTCAGTGAACTGGTGATGCCAGAAGGTGTGGTTGCCGTATCTGATTCAGAGCGCGTAGTGGCGAGTGTGGTGGCAGGTCGCGAGGAATAGTTCCGCTAAAATCTGTTTATTCCACAAGTTTATTAAAAGCCAGAGAGCTAGTTCTCTGGCTTTTTGATTGGCTGAATCAATAAGGCTGATTTAATCGATCGCCCAATCGGTTTGCCCAACTCATTCACTTTGCCGTAGATCGTCTTGCCTTGGTAATAGAGCGAAGCAGAACTACCCCCATCCAGATTCATCGCCTTTTCCACTCCCAAGGTTTTCATAAAATCTGTTAGCTCTTGTAAGGTCATACCGCTGTTACTTGGATTGTTAGGCTTTTGGGCTGCCATCACCCAAATAATTGTGTGGTTGCGAGTGATGCCGATCGCGCTCCGAGCATTAAGCTGATTCACTCCTAACGGATCGCGAATCACCTGTTGGTTGCGAATCTCTAAAAAGCCTTCCTCTGTTAAAGTTGCATTGGGCAGCAGTTGAGGACCGGCACCGAGGGAATCTTGAAGCTGACAGTCGGCGCGGGGAACAGTTTGACGAAGTGTGATGTCATACTGAACGACTTTTCCACATTGATACCGGCGAAATTCAGAGCGATTGAGAATTTTGTCGAGGTAGGGCAATAAATCGAGGTTAGACATTAAACGCTGATTGTCTTCAGGTTTGGCGATCGCGTTTCCTTGCAGCGTGACGGGCGAAATTGATTTTTGGTTTTCGGGATCAAAGTAGCCGCCGTTAATCGCGGCGATCGCCCCATATCGTTGGGCAAGCTCTCCAACGGGTTCAACGGTGCCCGATACCGCAGGGGTTACTAAGAATTGACTTTGGGGTGGGATTGATAGGGTGTGAACCACACTCCGCGCTAGTGGGTAAGCTTTGTATTCGATGGTTGGAGCGACAGTTGGAGCAGCGATCTCGGTTGGAGCTTTTGATTGAGCGCTTGATGACGCGGTGGGCGATCGACAGGCAACCAGACTTATGCCCATTCCAATCAAAATGAAGCTCCTGATCTGAGCTTTACCCATAGTTTCCTCACTACACCGTATAGATTCATGCTAACGAGTATGACAACGTTAAGAATTCACAATTTTAGACTATGCAAAAAGCCCCGGGGAGAGCCAGGGCTGATGTAGAAAATCTCGTTCACTTCGTAACCAAACGCTTTGCAGCTTTACCAGAGCCACAAGCACCACGGACTAGAGGTTAGAAAGGTTAGTCAGAAAACCAATCACGCCATGACCTGTCAAAACTTCTAAAGCGAGCAAAGAGACAAAGCCAATCATTGCCATGCGTCCGTTGAAGAGTTCAGCATATTTTGTGAAGCCAAACTGAGGCTGGTCAGTGACGTACATTTTTGGCTCAACCGCATAAATATTTTGTCTTCCGCCTTCTTCAACCACAACGCCGCTTTTCATAAAAGTCTCCTGACTTGCTTTTGTAACTTTATGTAAATTAATATAACAGGGTTTGTTACAAACTTGCAACATTAATTTAAGAATGGTGCAAAGTGCAACTAGGTTGCTGGTCAGAAAGCAATCATGACTGTTCTAAATTTTCCCGTCGCCAGTGTGCTTGCACCAGGTGAATTTCGTCATAACCATATACTTCTCCCAAATAATCGCGAATCCGGCGGCGTGAGTCTCCGCCCACGGTGGCGATCGCGTCCAAAATTTTCTCTTGGCGATCGAGGGGCACTAGACCATTGAGTGGAATATCGTGTTCCATCTCAATCAGTTCTGCCAAGTGGGTCATGACCGTACTCATCCGCAGGTTACGCTGCTCGGCAATTTCAAATGGTTTTAGACCCTGCTGAAAAAGCTGCAAGGTGAGTCGATGGGTATCGGAGGGAGCGCGAGGAAAAGCGGGTCCGCTAGAGGGGGCAGAAGCAGCGGAAGGATTTAGAGAAAGCCCTTTTTCTATCCGAAATTCGCGAATTTCAGACAGAAAAACATCACCATATTGATCCAGCTTGCGGCTACCCACGCCAGAAATTTGAGAAAATTGGGCGCGGTTTAACGGCTGCTGTTGTGCCATTAAGCGTAGGCTAGCGTTCGCAAATACGACGTAAGGCGGCACCGATTGCTGATCGGCAAGGCGCTTCCGCAGAGTTTGCAGCCGCTGGAAGAGAGCTTCGATATTCTCATCGGTTTCACTACTGGTTTGGGCACTGGCAATGCGACCGGGCGCAACGGCAACACTGACCGATCGCTGTTTTCGCAACACTTCCCAACTCAACTCATTCAGCTTCAGCACCGAATAGCCATCGCTGCTTTCATCGACTAAGCCCTGATGCACCAGCGATCGCCCTAACATGCGCCACTCCTCAGCGCTGCGATCTTTACCGATCGCGTAAGTAGACAGCTTTTCATGGCCGTTTTGCAGCACCCGTTGGCTTTTGGAACCCCGCAACACATCCACTACATAGCCCATACCAAACCGTTCCCGCACTCGCGCCACGCAGGAAAGAAACTTTTGGGCTTCAATCGTCCAATCCTCAATCGGCTTAGGATTGCAGCAGTTGTCGCAATTGCCGCAGTTACCCGGAAATGCTTCGCCAAAGTAGCCCAACTGAATAATCCGGCGGCATTCCGTCGCTTCCGCATAATTAACCACCCGGCGCAATTGTTGGCTAGCAATCCGCTGTTCGTCTTCCAATGGCTGACCCGTGGATGGATCAACCTTTTGGCTAATCAAAAACTCCACGGTTTTAATATCGCCTGCCCCATAAAATAGAATGCAATCAGCGGGTTCATCATCTCGCCCCGCCCGTCCCGATTCTTGGTAGTAGCCTTCAATATTGCGCGGCAGATCATAATGCACCACGAAGCGCACATCTGGCTTATTAATGCCCATGCCAAACGCAACGGTGGCAACCATCACCTGCACATCGTCTCGAATGAAGCGGGTTTGATTTTTGGTGCGGGTCTCGGTCGGCAATCCCGCATGATAGGGCAATGCTTGAATGCCATCATTTTGCAGTTTCAACGCCAGTTCATCGACTCGCTTGCGGCTGAGGCAGTAAACAATGCCAGACCCCGGATTTTTGCGAGCAATTTGTACCAGTTCGTCGTAGGTTTGGCGCTGCTTGGGGCGCACCTCATAGTAAAGATTGGGACGGTTAAAGGTCGCCAAGTGAACGACGGGATCTTTGAGGTGGAGTTGATCCACAATGTCGTGCCGTACCCGCTCGGTGGCAGTGGCAGTCAGCGCCATCACCGGAACTTTGGGATAGCTTTGGCGCAACTGCTGCAACTGGCGATAATCTGGGCGAAAGTCGTGCCCCCATTCTGAGACGCAGTGGGCTTCATCGATCGCAATACTTGACACATAAACCTGCGACAGCCACTCACTGATCCGTCCGTCGCCTAACAGCCGCTCTGGGGCGATATACAGCAGTTTCACCGAGCCTTCCACGACGGCGCGTTCCCGCTCTCGCAGTTCTGCACCGCTGAGGCTGCTGTTGAGAAAGGTGGCAGCAATGCCGTTATCCTGCAATGCCTGCACCTGATCTTGCATAAGGGCAATCAGCGGCGACACGATAATGCTTAATCCGGGTTTCAGCAATGCAGGCAGTTGATAGCACAAGGATTTGCCGCCACCCGTGGGCATAATCACCAATACATCCTGGTTTTGCA
>JBGTAZ010000376.1:0-4388 GCA_041749615.1 Leptolyngbyaceae cyanobacterium
CTCCGAACCCCGAACCTCCCCGAACCTCTTAGATTCACGCCAGCCGATGTTTTAGCCAAAACGCCAGTAGAGGCATGGTGATTCGGTAGCCAGACTCAGCCCCATACATCAAGCCTTTCTGCTGGAGGCTGGCGATCGCCCCTTGCAAGCTGCCGCCACGAGATAAGTGATGTTTTTGAATATATTCTCGCGAATGAGGACTATCGGTTGGGTCAAGTGCCAGACTTTCCAACAGTCGGACTTGGCTAGGCGGCAGCAGCATTAACAAAGCCTCAAAGGTTCGGGCAAGATCCTCGACCAAGGCTAGGGTGTTGCGGTGAACTTGCTCCGGGCTGATCAGATGGGGGGAGGCAGAGAAAGGAGAAAGCGAAGCGTGAGAAGAATCGCTCAGCAGAGATCCTGAAAGGCAACTAATATCAGCAATTTTTGGATGCGGGTGATTGTGCCAAAGACGACGCATGAGCGCGATCGCGTCGCCAAAATTGCCTTGCACATACTCTAAAAACAAAACTAGCGCTTCAGGTTCAAACGTTATTCCATGAGTTGCCATGACTTTTTCTAGCCAAGGCTGAAGATCTTCCGATTTTAGTGGACCCAATAACACCACTTGCAATTCGCTCTGTTGCACCCAACTTTCGGCAACGGTGGCAATAAACGCATAGCTCACCTGCGGTTGCCGCTGAATTTCTTGGCGAAGATAGTTCTCCCACTGCTGCGATCGATCCCAAGACCGAATGTGAGGAAAGTTTTGAAACACAATCACAACGCGGCACATTAGCCATTCTGCTAGGGTTTGGGGCAACCCTAACAATGTTTCCAACAACATCCATTTATCGGTAGAGGCTTCCTGCCAAACGAACTGCATTTCAGTGCCAGTATGTTCTAAGCGAATGGGTTGTTGGGCGCTCCATTGTTGAATCAGCGATCGCTCCGCCGCCGATTCAAACGCTTGCAACAATCCTTCGGCAAACAGATGGAGAAAGCGATCGCTGTCGGTTGCTCTCAAACAGTCAATCTCGATAATGCGAGCATCCACGCGCTCAGCCGCATACCGAACCAAAGTGCGGCGACCACTCCCCGGCACTCCCGCAATGAGCAAGTCGCCATCGGTAGCCAGAACTTGGCTCACCTGATTTAGCTCTGCCTGCCGACCGACTAAGTGTTCAATAGCAAAAAGATTGGCACTCATAGAGTGATGGAGGGAAAGCCAGATAACATAAATAATGAGAAAATTTCAGCCCTGTGGGGTGGCTTATGGCGACTTAACTTTTGCAAAGTTCGCACTATATAATAGTGCTGTCAGGTAAAATCCTAACACGTTGCTCAACTTCTGCTTGCCCTGTAACACCTTTCCCTTATCTTGCTATGACAATCCATCCCGCTTCAAATCCCGCTATGTCTTGGCATTCAACCAGTGTAAATCAGACTCTAGAGTCTTTTCAAAGCGATCGCCAAACAGGATTAACAACCGCCCAAGTGGCACAAAGCCGTGAGCGGTATGGAGTCAATGAGCTTGAAGAAATTGCTGGACGTAGCCCCTGGCAAATTCTGCTTGATCAGTTCACCAACATCATGCTGATCTTGCTAATTGCCGTGGCAGTCGTGTCGGGTGTTTTAGACTTTCTCAGTTGGCAAGCCGGTACTCTTAAACCGGGTGAAATTCCCTTTAAAGACACGATCGCGATTTTAGCGATCGTCGTTCTTAACGGGCTATTGGGTTATTTTCAAGAGATCAAAGCCGAAAAAGATTTGGCAGCCCTAAAGCGGATGACCTCTTCACGAGTGCGCGTCATTCGCGACGGCAAACCCTCAGAGATAGATTCTAAAGATTTGGTGCCCGGAGACTTGATGCTGCTGGAAGCTGGAGTGCAAGTGGCTGCCGATGCGCGCCTGATTGAGGAAGCAAATCTGCAAGTTCGAGAGGCGGCGCTAACTGGAGAAGCGCTTGCAGTGACCAAAGAAGTAAATGTGGAGCTACCAGAAGATACTTCTCTGGGCGATCGCACCAATTTGATTTTTCAGGGAACCGATGTGGTGCTGGGAAGAGCTAGCGCGATCGTCACCAACACGGGCATGAAAACCGAGCTAGGAAAGATTGCTACCCTTTTGCAATCGGTCGAGTCGGAACCCACGCCTTTGCAACAGCGAATGGATCAGCTTAGCAAAGTTCTGGTAACCGGGGCATTGGTGTTAGTGGCGATCGTTGTTTTTGGCGGCATCCTCTATCTCGGTTTAGGCAAATGGCAAGAGCTATTAGAAGTATCGCTGAGTATGGCAGTGGCGATCGTGCCCGAAGGCTTACCTGCTGTGATCACCGTCACCCTTGCACTCGGAACCCAGCGGATGGTACGACGCAATGCATTAATTCGCAAATTGCCTGCCGTTGAAACCCTTGGCTCCGTCACTACTATTTGCTCCGACAAAACAGGTACGCTGACCCAAAACAAAATGGTCGTCAAGCTGCTAGATACCTGCACAACCTCTCTGCGAGTTAGCGGTGAAGGATATGATCCAGACGGCAAATTTTACACCGTCACTGAAAAGCTAGATTCTGCCCTTCCAGTGGCTCCCGAAGACGAACCTGAACTGCTCAATTTGCTCACCGCTTGCACGGTTTGCAACGATGCTGTTTTGCAAAAAGAAGCGGGAGACTGGATGATCTTAGGCGATCCGACGGAAGGAGCCTTACTATCAGTCTCCGGTAAAGCAGGGTTCCAAAAAGATCTATTAACAGGCAAGCTACCGCGTGTTGCAGAAATTCCTTTTTCATCAGAACGCAAGCGCATGAGCGTGATTGTGGAGGCATCCAACAAAGAGGAGATCGCAACGAGCGACACATCCAGCTACATGATGTTCACCAAAGGATCGGCAGAATTAATCCTAGAACGCTGTACCAAAATTCAAGTCGAGGATGAAGCGCAACCGCTCACGGCTGAGCAACGCGATCGCATTCTAGAGCGCAACAATCAGATGGCACAACGCGGACTGCGCGTTCTAGGGTTCTCTTGCAAACCCTTAACAGGCGTTCCCAATACTCAGAATGAAGAGCTTGTCGAGCAAGACCTTGTTTGGCTGGGCTTAATCGGCATGTTAGATGCGCCCCGTCCTGAAGTTCGAGCGGCGATCGCTCGCTGCCGCTCCGCCGGAATCCGCACCGTGATGATTACCGGAGATCATCAGCTAACTGCCCAAGCGGTTGCAGAAGATTTAGGCATTGTCAAAGTAGACGATAGTAAAACTGACAATGAATCCAATCGTGCCCTTACCGGACGCGACCTGCAAGTCATGTCTGACGCTGAGATGGATCAGGTAGTCGAGAATGTGAGTGTTTATGCGCGAGTCGCACCCGAACATAAGCTGCGAATTGTGCAGTCATTGCAGCGCAAACATCACATTGTGGCAATGACGGGTGACGGTGTGAACGACGCTCCCGCCCTAAAACAGGCAGATATTGGCATTGCCATGGGCATTACCGGCACCGATGTTAGTAAAGATGCCAGCGATATGGTGTTGCTGGATGATAACTTTGCAACGATCGTGGCGGCCACGGAAGAAGGTCGGGTGGTTTATAACAACATTCGCCGCTTTATTAAATACATTTTGGGTAGCAACGTTGGTGAACTCCTGACGATCGCAGCGGCACCGTTGCTTGGTTTGGGAGGTGTGCCGCTCTCCCCTCTGCAAATTTTGTGGATGAACTTGGTGACGGATGGTTTGCCTGCTTTAGCGCTTGCCGTCGAACCGGCTGACCCCAATGTAATGAAGCGCCCGCCCTACGATCCACAGGAGAGCATTTTTGCTCGTGGGTTAGGGGCATACATACTCCGAATTGGCTTAATTCTGGCAATTTTGTCGATTGTGTTGATGGTGGGAGCTTACAGCTATACAAAGGGCACACCTGAACCTGATCGCTGGAAAACAATGGTATTCACCACGCTCTGTCTTGCTCAAATGGGTCATGCACTGGCAATTCGTTCTAGCACACGCTTGACGATTGAAATGAATCCATTCTCCAATCCCTATGTGCTGGCATCGGTGGTTTTGACCAGCATTTTGCAACTGATGTTGATCTATGTGCCAGCGCTCCGCAGCTTTTTTGGAACCCACTTTCTCAACCTGAATGAGTTAGGCGTGTGCATTGGATTTAGTGTGTTGATGTTTGTTTGGATTGAAATGGAGAAATTGGTTTACCGCTGGGTGTCACTCAGAAAGAAATAATAGGCAGAATCTACCGATCGCAGGATTGAAGCGAATCCTTAACAGGGGGTGATAGGCTTTTGCCAGATTCTAGATCGTTGCCGTTACTCTGGGTGTCATGTATCTCCGATCGCTCCATTTACGTCAGTTTCGTAATTATTTAGACCAGTTAGTGGAGTTTTCGGCTCCCA
>JBGTAZ010000377.1:0-7946 GCA_041749615.1 Leptolyngbyaceae cyanobacterium
CGCGGGTCACAAGCTCTTGGGCGCTGCTGATTATAAGCTAGTCCACCATTGCCAGAATGGTCGTTCTGTTTATAGCTTTTGCATGTGTCCCGGTGGTCTGGTGGTCGCAGCCGCCTCGGAACCGGGACGGCTAGTCACCAACGGCATGAGCCAATATTCTCGCAACGAGCGAAACGCTAACAGCGCGATCGTCGTCGGCATCACGCCTGCCGATTATCCCGGTGATGCCCTGGCTGGAATTGCCTTTCAGCGGCGGTTGGAAGAGCAGGCTTTTAAGCTAGGCGGCGGCACCTATGAAGCGCCAGGGCAGCTTGTGGGCGACTTCCTCGCCGATCGCCCCTCTAACGCATTCGGCACGGTCAAGCCATCCTACACACCGGGCGTGCAGTTAGGCGATTTGAGCCAGAGTTTACCCGACTATGCGATCGCCGCGATCCGGGAAGCCCTACCCGCATTTGACAGGCAAATCCAAGGATTCGCCATGGCTGATGCCGTGTTGACTGGCGTTGAAACCCGCACGTCTTCCCCCATTCGGATCACGCGCAAAGAAGATGGGCAAAGTTTGAATACGGCAGGTCTGTATCCAGCGGGTGAAGGAGCGGGATATGCCGGGGGCATCCTGTCGGCGGGTATTGATGGTATTAAGGTTGCAGAAGCGATCGCCCTCAACCTCAGCCGATAATCAAAATTAAAGATCTATGCGATTGTATTAGATACAGTTGCCTGAATTAGCCATGTCCTATGTTTCCGAAAACGCGCTGATTATCCAAAGCGATCGCTCGGTGCTGTTGGAGATCCATTCCCCTCGTGCTGAGGCGGCTCGTGATGCGATCGCGCCCTTTGCGGAACTGATCAAAAGCCCAGAACATATTCACACCTATCAGATGTCGCCGTTAAGCATCTGGAATGCGCGAGCAGCCGGAATGCCCGTGACAGAGATGATTGCGGCATTGCGGGAACATGCCAAGTATCCGATGCCAGAGGCGGTGGCACAGGAAATCGAATCCTTGGGGAGTCGCTATGGGCTGACGGTGATTCGGCGGGCAGAGGATGGGGATCTGTTGCTGGAGATGGCAGATTTGCCCTTGGCAGAATTGCTCAGCCGGAATACGGCAGTTTCAAAGCTTCTGGGCGATCGCCCGTCAGATCTAGTTTTTCAAGTCAACGCTGCCCATCGCGGGGTGCTGAAACAGGCGTTGCTGGCGGCGGGATATCCGGCGGAAGATTTGGCAGGTTATGTGGACGGGGATGCGCTGGCGATTCAGCTGCGATCGCTGACGCAAGCGGGTGTGCCCTTTCATCTGCGAGACTACCAGAAAGAAGCGGTTGCAGCCTTCTATCAGGCAGGACGGGTTCAGGGCGGCAGTGGCGTAATTGTGCTGCCCTGTGGAGCCGGAAAGACGTTGGTGGGGATGGCAGCCATGACCGCCGTGCAGTCCAATACGCTGGTTCTGACCAGTAGTCTCACCTCCGTGCGGCAGTGGCGGCGGGAACTGCTGGATAAAACCACCCTGCCAGCCGACGCGATCGCCGAATACAGCGGCGAGAGTAAGAAAACCGCACCCGTTACCCTGGCGACTTATCAAATCCTCAGCTATCGCTCCAGCAAAGACGGGGAATTTCCCCATTTTCAACTGTTCAGTGCGCGATCGTGGGGCTTAATTATCTACGATGAAGTGCATCTTTTACCCGCGCCGATTTTTCGGATCACTGCCGAACTGCAAGCCCGTCGCCGCCTGGGGTTAACCGCTACTCTGATTCGCGAAGATGGCAAGGAAGGCGATGTTTTCGCGTTGATTGGTCCCAAACGCTATGATGTGCCGTGGCGCGAACTGGAAGGACAGGGTTTTATTGCCGCCGCCGAATGTACTGAAATTCGGGTGCCGCAAGATGCAGAGCGTCAAATGGAATACGCCCTCGCCGAAAAACGACATCAATTCCGCATTGCCGCCGAAAATCCACGCAAGTATGAGGTTGTGCAATCTCTATTACATCAACAAGCAGGACATCGCATTCTGATCATTGGTGAATATCTCGATCAACTAAAGCAGCTTGCAGAAATCACTGGATTGCCCGTCGTCACCGGCAAAACTACACAGCCAGAGCGCGATCGCCTATACGAAGAATTTCGCTCTGGCAAGATCAGCGGACTCATCCTCTCGCGAGTCGGCAACTTTGCCCTCGATCTCCCCGATGCGGATGTGCTGATTCAAGTATCGGGGAAATATGGCTCTCGGCAGGAAGAAGCCCAGCGATTAGGGCGAGTCCTGCGACCGAAAGCGGATGGCGGCAGCGCCCAATTCTACAGCTTAGTCTCTCTACGAACCTGTGAAGAAGACTTTGCTCGACATCGACAACTGTTTCTGGCAGAGCAAGGCTACAGCTATCAGATTCAAATTGTCGAGGATTAATCGGTGCAGCCTTGGGGGTGGTCGTTTCGGCTGCACTCAACACATTCTACATTTATCCTTTTGTGACATTTATCCTTTTTTGGGGGATGGAATGGTCACATCGATCGCATTCACCTTAATATCCGCACCCAAACTCGACAGGGATGGCTGGATTTGGGCAGAACTTCCGACGACTAAAGTCACCAGTTTTTCGGGTTGGAGGTAAGTTTGGGCAACTCGCTGCACGTCTGCGACAGTCGTGGCTTCGACCCCTTGTCGATATTCAAAAATGAAATCTTTGGGGTAGCCAAAATATTCATAGCGCAGCAGGCGAGACAGGGTTTGCCCCGGATCTTGGAAGTTAAAGATAAACGAGTTGAGGACGGTATCTTTGGCGTAGGCAAGTTCGGTGGTCGTAATCGGTTGGGTGCGGATTTTGTCGATCTCTGCAAGGACGCTCTGGATGAACGGCACCGTGGCATCGGAGCGGGTTTGCCCCCCGGCTACGAAGGTTCCAGGGTAATCGTAATTGGGTCGCCAAGCGGCGTAGACCGTATATGCCAACCCCTGACGCGATCGCACCTGGTTAAACAAGCGTCCGCCAAAGCCATTCAACACGCCATTCATCACCGAGAGCGCTGCATAATCGGGGCTATTCAACTGTCCGCCCAAATGCCCAATTTGCACACTACTTTGAGTCAGTTGGGGTTGATCCACCAAAAATACACCGCCCTGATTTGCCTGAGATGCCGAGGGAATCGCTGGTCGCTCTACTACACTCGATTTCCAGTCGCCAAATTTTGCTTCGATCAGCGATCGCATTTTGGCAGAGTCAAAATCGCCCACAATTCCCAGCATTGTCTTTTGGGGCGTGAAATATTGTTGATGAAAGCGAGCTAAATCTTCACGAGTGATGCGATCCAACGTGGCGTATTCCACAGTTCGGGCATAGGGGCTGGTGCTGCCATAGAGCAACTTGTCAAACTCGCGCCCTGCAATGCTGCCGGGGGTATCGTTTCGCCGCGCGATCGCGCCGCGCTGTTGGGTTTTCGCTAGATTCAACTTGTTTTCAGGAAAAATAGGATTGCGAACGACTTCCGCAAACAAGCCAAACACGGTTTCTAAATCTTCGGTCAAACCGCTAAACCCGGCACTGCCCGACGAATCGCCCATGCCCGTCTCCACGGAAGCCGCCCGACGTTCCAAAAAGCGGTTGAGGTCGTCGCCCGATTGGGTTGCCGTGCCCCCTGTTCGCATCACGGTTGCCATGAGACCCGCCAAGCCCACTTGATCGGCAGGCTCCAGGCGATCGCCCGTGCGAATAATCGCCGTTCCTCCTACCAATGGCAACTCATGATCTTCCATCAGGTAGATCACCATGCCGTTCGCAAGCTGAAACCGCTCATAGGGAGGCACCTTCAAGGCAGGCAGCGGCGGAAAGGTTAACTCAGTGTAGTGTTTTGGGGTAGAGGCTTGAACGGGCAGCACCGTCGTTAGCAGGAGTAAAATCAGCGGCACCAAAACCAGCGAAAATCCTATCGTTAACACTTTTACAAGTTTTCGTCGCTGCTGTGGCTGTTGTTCTGGCGATCGCATATCGATGAGTCCTTCGTCTACTTGTTTAGAGCTTAGCGCGATGGCTGACGAAAAGAGCCGTTTTTCCATACCCGACCAATTAAGTCGGGTATATTTGACCTGTTTGATTGCGAGTGTTACTATCCGAATCAATTAAGAAATAATTTTGCAAAAAACCCCTTAAAGATTCCAAACCACCCCACAGCAGGCATTCCACCCATGACTCAGGCAGCCACTCGTCCCACCGCCGTTCCAAACTCAGTCCAAACCCAGTCTTCAGCGACCTTTCGCGCTTTGAAATGTAAAGAATGTGGCGCTGAGTATGAACTCAAGGCAATGCATGTGTGTGAATACTGCTTTGGTCCGTTGGAAGTTGCTTACGATTATGATCAGCTTCGCCGCACGGTGACTCGCGAAACGATCGCCGCTGGTCCCAATTCCATTTGGCGCTATCGTCCCTTTTTACCCGTAGAAACCGATACCCCGATTGATGTCGGCACGGGCATGACTCCCTTGGTGCAGGCAAAACGGTTGGCACGACGCTTGGGGTTGAAAAACCTGTATATCAAAAATGATGCAGTCAATATGCCCACCCTCAGCTTTAAGGATCGGGTGGTATCGGTTGCCTTGACCCGCGCCCAAGAATTAGGATTTACGACGGTTTCTTGCGCCAGCACAGGTAATTTGGCAAACTCCACCGCCGCGATCGCCGCTCATGCGGGGTTAGATTGCTGTGTGTTCATTCCGGCTGACTTGGAAGCCGGGAAGGTGATGGGCACCTTGATCTATAACCCGACCGTGATGGCAGTCAAAGGCAACTACGACCAAGTGAACCGCCTCTGCTCGGAAGTGGCAAACACTCACGGTTGGGGCTTCGTCAACATCAACCTGCGTCCTTACTATTCCGAGGGTTCCAAAACCTTGGGCTACGAAGTGGCGGAACAACTGGGCTGGAAACTGCCCGATCACATCGTTGCGCCGCTGGCATCGGGTTCCTTGTTTACCAAGATTTATAAGGGCTTCCGCGAATTTGTCGAAGTGGGTTTAGTAGAAGATAAGCACGTTCGCTTTAGTGGTGCCCAAGCGGAAGGCTGCTCTCCCATTGCTCAAGCATTCCGGGAAGAGCGCGACTTTATTACCCCGGTGAAGCCCAGCACGATCGCCAAATCTCTAGCGATTGGCAATCCTGCCGATGGGGTGTATGCGATCGAGCTTGCCCGTAAAACCAACGGCAACATCGAATCGGTGACAGATGCTGAAATTATTGATGGCATCAAGCTGTTGGCAGAAACCGAAGGGATTTTTACCGAAACCGCAGGCGGCACGACGATCGCCGTGTTGCAAAAGCTGGTGGAAGCAGGCAAAATTGACCCCGACGAAACCACGGTGGTCTACATCACCGGAAACGGGTTAAAAACCCAAGAAGCCATCCAGGGCTACATTGGCGAACCGCTGACGATCGAACCCAAGCTCGACAGCTTTGAACGGGCGCTGGAACGTGCCCAAACCTTGGGTCGCCTAGAGTGGCAGCAGGTTTCGGTTTAGTTTGTTATTTTTCCATATCCATTACTTACTTAATTCCTCATGGCTATCAAAGTTCTCATTCCGACTCCGCTGCAAAAACTGACCCACGACAAGGCTACCGTTGACTGTAGCGGTACGACCGTCGTTGAACTGCTGGAGTCCCTAGAAAGCAATTGTCCTGGCATTAAAGGGCGCTTGTGTGACGATCAAGGCGAACTGCGCCGCTTCGTCAATTTCTATGTGAATAGTGAAGACATCCGCTTTTTAGATGGCATCAACACGGCGCTAAACGATGGCGATGAAGTTAGCATTATTCCCGCGATCGCGGGTGGCTGATTGCTTGTTCCACTGCCTTACTTTTCCGTGGCGATGATGTGTAAGTCGATGTTCTGTTTGTGAATTAATTTCATCAAACGTTGGGTGAAGGAGCCTTTGATAAAGCGCTTCCAGCCAGATTGTTGGCTTTCACCAATCACAATTTGGGTGGCATGGCGATCGCTGGCAGTCAGGGCGATCGCCTGTGCCACATTGAGGCTATTCACCCGCAAAAATTCGCCGCCAAACTCTTGACAAAGTTTCTCGCAGGTTTCCACATGCAGACTTTCCTCTTTGGTAAGAAAGCGATCGGGACTTGCCACAAATATGGCTAGTAGCGGTGCATTCATATAGCCAGCAATGCGCCCGCCGCGCCGCAATAGCTGCATGGAATTAGGGTAAGTGGAGATGCACACCAGTACTCGCTCGTGGATGTTACAGACTTGACCTGCAATGATCTGGGTGTTAGCTGTCTCCTCTACGGTGTCTGCGACTTCTCGTAGCGCCAATTCCCGTAGGGCAATCAGGTTGCGCCGCTGAAAGAAGTTTTCTAAAGACTGCTGAATTTTTTCGGGGGCGTAGATTTTGCCCTCTTGCAATCGTTCTTGCAGGGTTTCGGGCGTTACGTCAATCACCACAACCGCATCCGCTTCTTCAAGCAGGCGATCGGGAATTCGCTCTCGCACCACTACGCCTGTAATCCGAGCTACGGTGTCATTCAAGCTTTCAATATGCTGAATGTTGACGGTGGAATAGACATCAATCCCTGCCGCTAAGATCACTTCAACATCTTGATAGCGCTTGTCACGAGGCGACCCTGGCACGTTGGTATGCGCCAATTCATCCACTAAAACCAACTGGGGCGATCGCGCCAAAATCGCCGCCGTATCCATTTCCTCTAGCGTGATGGTGTCCTGGGCGATCATTAGCCGGGGCACGAGTTCCAACCCATCCACTTTTTCGGCAGTGCCTCGCCGACCGTGGGTTTCGATGATGCCAATCACCACATCCATGCCATCCTGCTTCAGCAGATGGGCTTCTTCAAGCATCTTGTAGGTTTTACCGACACCTGGAGCCATGCCGATAAAAATTTTGTGCTTACCCCGATAACTGGAGGATGAATAAAGCGTGTCTGGTGAATGGATAGGATTATGCATAATGACAGCAAGTGGAAAACAACACTAGTCGTTAGTATCCATGGCTATTGCCACTCAGCTTATAGGCTTTAACCCATCCACTGCTAGATTTAGTTTCAACACGTTTACACCCGGTTCGCCAAAAATCCCTAAAAATCGACCATCGGTGTTTTGAATGATCAGCATTTCAAGCTGATTGGGATTCACACCCCGCGCCGCCGCAACTCGCTGCACCTGAGCCTGTGCGGCTTCTGGGGTGATGTGGGGATCGAGGCTAGAGCCGGAGGTATACACCAAATCGGCGGTGGGTTGAATGCCTGCTGTTTTCAGTTTGGGGATCTCTCCCGCGATCGCTTTAGTTGGGTCAGGGTCAGCCTTGCCTTTAATCCGATCCAGCAGCGCAGGATTGCTAGGATCCAAGTTACTCGCGCCCGATACACCCGTTTTTAGCACACCTGCCTTATCATCTTTGGGGTCAGCCGTGCTGTAGCTGCTGGTGCTGGGGCGGCTATTGAAGTAGCGATCGGATGAAAAAGGTTGACCAATCAACGCAGAACCCACTGCCACACCCTGAGCATTTTTCAGGATGCTGCCATTTGCCTGAAACGGAAATACAACTTGCCCAATCACCAGCATCGTAAGCGGGTAAAGCACGGCAACCAGCACCCACAGCACCAGCGTAGAGCGAACCGCCCTCGAAATTTCTCGCGTAACACTCATTAGAATCGCTCCGGTTGAAACATGACTACAAACAAATAAATCCCCAAGGCAACGACCACCAAGCCCAAAAGACCTAGCGCGTATGACTGAGTGCGAGAAAGCTCATTGCCCGTGGCGGCTTGCACCGCTGGAGCCAGCAGCAGATTGAAACACAGCGCCAGAAAAGCATAGCGGGGAAACTGGCGCTTCCGTCCCGCTTCCCAAAGATCGGCGAAGTCATCTGCCAGAGTAGGCGAGAAACTATTAGTCAGTGTGTGAAGTTGTTTCATAGAAAAAATTAGTGATG
>JBGTAZ010000378.1:0-4349 GCA_041749615.1 Leptolyngbyaceae cyanobacterium
ACCGCTGTTTAAGGGCACGGCTGATTGGTCCTTGATTGAAACGCATTGGCAAGACATGATCCGGGTCGCGTTATCCATCCGGGCAGGTAAGGTGTTACCCTCAACCTTGCTCCGTAAATTGGGTAGCTACAGTCGGCGAAATCGCCTTTATCAAGCCTTTCAAGCTTTAGGGTTGGTGATCCGCACACTCTTTCTACTCCGCTATATTTCCGATGTGGGCTTACGCCGTCAGATCACTGCTTGTACCAATATCGTCGAGGACTATAACCGTTTTGTAGACTGGCTCTTCTTTGGCAAACAGGGGGTGATCACAGAGAACGATCCAGAGGAACAGGAAAAACGACTAAAATATCTGGATCTGGTTGCCAATGCGGTGATCCTGCAAAATACAGTGGACATTTCATTAGCGATTCAGACATTGAGTGCAGAGGGCATGAAGATAGACCGTGCCGCACTCAAGACGGTAAGTCCTTACCTCACCCGTCATCTCAAGCGCTACGGGGATTATGTGATCGATTTCAAACAGATTCCTTTACCTTTGGAAGATGCTATTCCTTTACCGATTCAATTGACCACACAGCAATTGGAGTAAGGCTTTCCAGTCTATCTTGCACTTTTTTGCCCGTATGTCGGCTCAACCCCTACTAGGCATCTTAGACAGCCCTGAGCCTGGTTTCCATTCAATTGGTTTCCCTAGCGAGTGGGGACCAAGAATTAGAGGCGATTATCGTTGAGCAAAACAGCGCGAGTTTCCATTCAATTGGTTTCCCTAGCGAGTAGGGACACTCTAAAAAGGAACTTAAAGATCTACGGGTATGTTTAGCAATGGAACAATAAACAACGCTAAGGCTAAAACCTTTGCCTGGTAAGGATTACAGCCTCTTTTTTTCGTAGAGGTCAAGACATTAAAATCGCTGAATGCTTTGATAGATATAGCTTCCACGCTTTTTCAAAATTATACAGATTTTGGCATCCTTCTCTAGCCGTCAATAACTCTGGACTGAATTTGAACTATATCACCGTTGAGTTATGGTCTGAAACCCTTGATTTCTCGTTGAGCCAAAAGTCTAGAACCACGCAAAATCGTTTGACTAATTGCATGATCCGCAAATAATCAAATTTTGACTACTTTCTGAAACCTTCGCTGTACAAGAGTTTCAGCCTTAGCGTTGTTTATTGTTCCATTGCTAAACATACCCGTATTAGCGCTTAAGTCCAGTAATGCGCCTTCTGGCAAGCATTTGAGCAGTGCGAGAGATGTGAATACTCAAGCAATAAGTAGTAATACTCAAGAGAAACGGGAGGGGGTTGAGTTTGTCAGGCAGAAACTAGCGGAGGTGGAAGCGGTGCAGGCATATAAACGGGCGGCTCAGTTGGAGGCTTGGCAGAAGCAGGGGCAGCAGGGGGGGCAGGTTACGCATCCTTCTCCGGCTCAGGTGGACAAGATGCGGCGGTGGTTGGAGTCGGGGGATGCCATTCTGGTGGCGGAAGCTGAGGTATTTTTTGGTTTGACGCAGAGGGCTAGTGATTGCAATCTACGTTGATAGCCAAATTGCTGGTTTTTACACAAATTTGAGAGGAAGAAGCTTGCATTTTCAGGTATTGCCTTTATCGAAAAGCTAAAGGACAGAGAAAATAACTCAAAAGTGGTGGTCTAAGGCTGTAAAAACTTTAGCGATATCTGGTTATCCTCTACCTTTGATGAAATAGGATTACCCATTTATTTAACGACTTGCTCAAACCTATCCATCTTGCAAATGCAGGGGTATGCCCCTTACTCTATTCTCTTACCTAGTACTGACTGTCCACTGTGACTTAAGAGTTGATAAATATGCATCCTCGTAAGGAGATCGTTGAGCTATTTTCGACATTTTTACAGTTTGAGACAGATCACTTTAGCCATTGGGTGACTGACCTTAGATTGCGTCGAAGTATGCAGAGGCGAGTGAAGGATTACTCTAAACATGAATCTGCTTCCATTTCAGCAAGTCCGTCGTCGGAGCAATTTTGGGCGCTCTACTGGTATCAGTGCTGGCAAACTCAAGCAAATGATTTAGCAGAGGGACATCTAGCTGCTTACTTGCAAGAACCCTGCTACTGGACAGCCCAGCGGATTGTCAAGCAGTTTACCAATGTCCAGTTTGGCGTATCAGATTACTGTCAGATGGCGATCGCAGAGATTCGGACAATTCTGAAGGGGTTTAAGCCTGATCGCGGTGCCAGTTTAAAGACCTTTGCCAATATTGCTTTTCCCAGGTTGTTGAAAGACCAATTGCGCCAGCGGCAGGAGGCGAATCTCTGCTCCAGTTTGGGATTGTTGCGGAGAGTCAGCAAAAAACGGCTGCTGGAGGCATTAAGGCAGGTGGGCTTGTCTCCTGCGGCGATCGCCCAATATCAACTAGCTTGGATGTGTTTTAACGCTCTATACTTGCAAACTCAAACCGGAACGAATCAACTTCCTACGGTTGATCGTGCTTTGTGGAATGCCATTGCACATCTTTACAACACTGAGCGGCGCAATCAACTTGGGGCGGCTGGAGCCGACTGCAATCCAGAAACGATCGAACGATGGCTAAACCAGTGTGCTACCTGGGTGCGGGCGTATCTTTATCCAGCCATTGAGTCTTTGAACCTGCCAAAGGCGGGGTTAGAATCTGGCGGTGAACGACAGGATGATCTGTCCGATCCCCTCCAAGAGTCGTTACTGACTGAGTGGATGATACAGGAAGATGATCAGGCACGGCAGGAGCAGCGATCGCAGATTTGCAGTGCGATCGTAGGTGCCTTGGAACAGTTGAATGATCAGTCTCAGGAACTGCTGCGGCTTTATTACCATCAGGGGTTAACCCAGCAGGAAATGATGCAGCAATTGCAGATGAGTCAAGCAACCGTGTCACGACGGCTGACCAAAGCAAGGGAAGCGCTACTGCTGGCATTAGTTGAGTGGAGTCAGCAGAAATTGAATAATTCGCCTACTCCCAACCTAATAAAAGATATGAGTGCTGCTTTAGAAGAATGGCTTGGGGTTCACTATGGTGTACCGAATCCTTCTTTCGGCAGGCAAGCTGCTGATCAGGAGACAGAATGATGTTTAATTTTGCAGATCCACAGGAGTGGTGGTTAGAGCTATCGCCAGCGGCACAGATAGAAGCGGTACGGCAAAGTCAACTGTGTAGCACACCAGCCAGTCGGCATCGGGCGTATTTGAATTCGCTGTGCTTGAATGCGGTTTTAGAGTGGATTCGAGCCGATGTGCCGGAGGTAAGCCCCTGGGTTACTTCTGGACTACCAGCGATCTGGGAGACAGTGAACGGAACAGCCATCATGCTGGGAGCCGTGCGCTTAGTGCTAATTCCCACCGAGGCGATCGATGATAGTGAGTTAGAGGTGCCCCAGGAGTGGGTAGATAGTTCCAGTTGGGCAGGAGATTATTATCTGGCAGTGCAGGTTAACTCAAATGGTTGGGTGAGGGTTTGGGGATACACGACGCATCAGGAATTGAAGTCCTTGGGCAACTATGATCCTAGCGATCGCACCTATTCCCTGGCGGCGGACCAGTTAACCCAAGACCTGAACGCCTTTTGGGCAACCTATCAGCTCTGTGGAGCAGCACAAACGCGGATGGAGATCGCGTCCCTGCCGGAACTGTCCTCTACTCAGGCAGATGCCCTAATTCAACGATTGGGAGATCCAGCGATCGTGTTTCCGCGATTGGCAGTACCCTTTAGCCTGTGGGGCGCGTTGCTGGCACAAGACGATTGGCGACAAGCCCTTTATTCACGACGGTGTGGTGTTGAACCGGCGAGATCGCCGATGGTGAAGCTAGGTGACTGGATACAAGGGCAGTTTGCAGCGGCGTGGCAGGCGGTAGATACCGTGATCTTGCCTACTCAAGTTGCTACGGCATGGCGAAGTGCAGAAAGTGGGTCGGCGTTTGGTTCTACCGTCTCGCAGAGAATCGCGCCAGAGTATGAAATCAATCGCGTTAAGGTGTTGGAACTGGATGAATCGGGTGAAGGCCCGATCGCGTTGTTGGTTGGCATGACCCCAATCAACGCAACTCAAATGAACTTGGGGTTGCAGGTGTGTCCGGTGGGGGAAGATGCCACATTTCTACAACCAATTCAGGTGAGATTGCTGGATGGGGATGGGGCTGAAGTGGGTCAAGCGAACGCAGCGATCACCGAAACCATTGAATTTCAGTTTAGTGGTCACGTTGGAGAGCAATTCAGGGTGGAAGTCACGATGGGCGATCGCACGGTGACTGAACCATTTGAAATTTAGGATCATTGGCAATGACTAAGCGAGTGGTTTGGCGATTCGATGGCGATTTGGAACGGGGCTTTCAA
>JBGTAZ010000379.1:0-9492 GCA_041749615.1 Leptolyngbyaceae cyanobacterium
CCACCCTCCCACTCTATAAAATCTATAAAACAAGGAGAGCCACTATGTCCTTAGGTCCAATCGAGATGCTGTGCATCAAATTTCCCAACGCTTTCATCAAAGACGAAATTGCGTCAGCGTTAAAAGCGTTAGTCGAGAACAAAACAATTCGTATTATCGATATCCTCTTCATTCGGAAGAGTGAGAGCGGTGAAGTGACAATGACCGAAATTGATGAAATGGAAGATGTTGACCATAGTATTCTTGATCCAATCATTGCCGATATTTCTGGGCTAATCGCTGAATCAGATGTTCAAGCGATCGCTCAATCTCTCGATAACAACTCATTCGCCGCCCTAATGCTGTTTGAAAATATCTGGGCAACCACATTCCGGGATGCGGTATTAAATGCCGAGGGTCAACTTCTATTCAGCGAACGGATTCCCAACAGCGTAATTGAAGAAGTGATGGCGGCGCAGACTGAAGTAACAGCGTCAGCCTAACGATTGGTTTAACCCTATACTCATCTTCAGAATTATCTTTTTCACTTTAAGGAGACTCAAATGGTAGGAAGACGCGGCGGTCGAGGTTTATTGGGCACGGTGGCGAGAACAGCCGTGATCAGCAGTACTGCAACAGCAGCAAGCAACGCGACGAGCAACGCCATGAATCAGAAGGCAATGCAGGCGCAGCAAAAACAGGCAGCCGCAATGCAAGCTCAAACTGAGATGGAGCAAATGAAAGCTCAACTTGCGGCAGTTCAATCGATGCAGGTTCAAGCAGCAGTTCCGGCGGCAGCACCTGCTCCAGCGGCACAACCCGATCTGCTGGCACAACTAACCCAACTGGCGCAGCTTAAAGATGCAGGCGCACTGTCTGAAGAAGAGTTTCAGCTTGCTAAGGCAAAGCTACTCAATTAACAGAAATATTAGGAGTAATCACAATGGGTACTGAGAGTAAGCGGGGCGCGTTAGTCATTATTGGCGGCGCGGAAGATCGGGAAGGCGATTGTGTCGTTTTGAGAGAATTTGTGCGCGCATCGGGTGGCACTAAAGCCCGAATTGCCGTGATGACTGCCGCTACCGGGCATCCCGAAGAAGTGGGAGATACCTATATTCGCGCGTTTGAGCGCTTAGGGGCAGAATCGGTGCAAGTGGTCGGCACGGAGAACCGCCAAGATTCCGAGTGCAAAGACGGGATTCGCATCATCAATCAGGCAACGGGTATCTTTTTTACCGGGGGCGACCAATCGCGCATTGTAGACTTTATCAAAGATTCTCCGTTGTGTGATGCCATTCGTAAGCAGCATGAAACAGGAGCAGTAGTTGGCGGCACCAGTGCGGGTGCAGCGATGATGCCCGATGAAATGATCATCGGCGGAGCATCGGTTTCTAACCCTAGCGTAGATGCGGTCAGAATGGGTCCGGGGATGGGCTTTCTACCCGGCATCGTTATCGATCAGCACTTTGCTCAACGGGGTCGCTTGGGTCGGCTGTTGGCAGCATTGGTGCTACATCCTGCGGTATTAGGCTTAGGCATTGATGAAGATACAGCCATTATTGTCAAAGGCGACGAGTTTGAAGTAGTGGGGCAGGGCGCGATTACCGTTGTGGATGAAACAAACTCGACCCACAATAACTTAGAGGGATTGCTTAAAGATGAAGCGATCGCGCTGTGTGACGTGAAGTTACATATCTTGCCTCACGGTTATCGCTTTAACCTAAAAACGCATCAACCGTTGGTGTAAGAGACGAACTGGTGTGAGGGTGTTATGACACGATTGATGAGTCAGGAGACGGGGAAATGGATCGGTCGATCGCGCTGGTGTAAATCGCGCAGCGCGATCGCGCTGTTTAGCGGTAGCTTGCTATGGGTTAGCGGTAGCTTGCTATGGGCAAATGCTGTCCAAGCACAAGAGGCGCTCACCCCCATGTCTGCAGTTCGCGCAGGTGAAGAGGTAGAACAAATGACCTCCGTCTCTCAACTCACCGATGTCAAACCCACAGATTGGGCATTTCAGGCGTTGCAATCCTTAGTTGAGCGCTATGGGTGCATTGTCGGCTACCCTGACAAAACCTTTCGGGGTAGCCGTGCCCTCACCCGCTACGAGTTTGCCGCCGGACTCAACGCCTGTCTCGACAAAATGCAGGAGCTAATCGCTGCGGCTACTGCCGATTTTGTCAAAAAAGAAGACTTGGAAGTCGTCAAAAAGCTACAAGAAGAGTTTGCCGCTGAACTGGCAGCCTTACGCGGTCGGGTGGATGGGTTAGAAGTCCGCACTGCCACCTTAGAAAAGCAGCAGTTTTCTACCACTGCCAAACTCGGCGGTGAAGTATTGGCTTATTTGGGCGACGGCTTTGGTGAAGCGGCAAGCGATTTCAACGAAACAACCCTTAACTATCGGGTGCGACTTGACTTTGATGCTAGCTTTTCTGGGCGCGATCGCCTCCGAATTCGATTGCAAGCCGCAAACATGCGGCTATTCAACGCAGGCAACCCAACTATTGATAATGCCATCGGTGGTTTTGGTGCGCCTCAACGCTTTGCATCTGCGTTTCCCAATGCCTTTTCGGATGAAACCCGAATTTTGCCTTCTCCTGGCTCCGAAGGGGCAAACAACGCCTCGATTGGGATTAACACGCTCAGCTACAGATTTCCGATTGGTAAAAAGCTCACGGTTTTTATTGCGGCTGGAGCCACCGATCCAACGGGTTTGGGGGCTGATCCGGTCGTCCCCTTTAGCGACTGGGCAACCACGTCCATTTCTAATTTCTCCAACTCAAATCCAGTCTATTACCCGAATGGCAATCTTGCCGGAGCCGGATTCGCCTATCCAGTGGCAAACTGGCTAACGGTGGCAGGCGGGTATGCAGGGCAAAATGTCAATGGCACTGGCGGTCCGAATATTCCCCTGCCCTCCTCTGGAATTTTTAGCGGAGGTTACAGCGCGTTTGGGCAAGCGACATTTTATCTCGGTAAGCTGACTGCTGGCTTGGTCTATCTCAACACCTATGCCCCCCAATTTGGAATTGATACCTTTGCCGGTAGCAACGCGGCAAAAGTGAGTACGGGGGGCACCTTTGGCATCGCTGAAGACGATCGCGTCTCTTCCAACAAATATGGGGCATCCCTCAATTACAACGTCAGTCAAACGTTCCAGATTGGCGGCTGGGTGGGATATTCCAAGGCGCGCGTGTTGGGCGTGAGCACCTCTGGAGGTTCCACAGGACGCGGTGGAGACGTGGGCGTATTGAATTATGCGGTGATGTTTGCGTTTCCCAATTTGCTGAAATCTGGGAATTTGGGGGGCATTGTGTTTGGGATGCAGCCTAAAGTGATCAGCACCAGTAATAGCCAAGTCGCCGCAGCGATCGGGCTACCAGAAGGTCGTCGTGGCGATCGCGATACGGGGTTTCATATCGAAGCCTTCTACACCTTGCGAGTCAATGATAATATTGCCATCACACCCGGACTCTTCTGGCTGACTGCGCCTAATCACGACAGTCGTAACCCAGATGCCTTCATCGCCGTCGTTCGCACTAGCTTTGCCTTTTAACGCACAGGTTTTTTGTGATTGATTCAGAGGCAAGAGAAAGCAAGTTCTAAAGAAAAGATATGAATAGGACCCGTGACTGTGACGATCGCATCAAAATTTAGGCATCAAAGCTTTTGGGCAATCACCCTCACCCTATTTATGGTTGCCTACAATGTCAGCGTCATGCCTGCCATTATGTCTTCTCTGGCGCGTGAACTGAATGCCAGCGTTGGGTCTATCCAGGGCATTCTGGTCGTGTTTTCTCTGACCACGGCTTCTTTTGCCCCAACAACCGAGAACCTCTGCCGCTTTTACGGGCGAACCCGTATATTCAGCATCGGCTTAACCCTATATGGCATCGGCATTGCGCTCACCTCCCTCAGTCCCACCATTGGCATCCTTGCGCTTAGTTTTTCACTGTTGACGGGCTTAGCTGCCACGCCTTTGATTAGCACCCCTTGGGCGATCGCGGAGTTGATGTATGGCAGCGAAGCGGAAGAACAGACAACCTTGGTGCTTGTTTTAGCGTCAGTCTTGGGGGGGCTGTCTGGGGGGATAGTGGGCGGCTTTATTGCCTACAACTTTGGGTGGCGTTGGGCATTTGCACCCTCAATGGGGGCGTTAATGCTCGTGTTGCGGTTCCAGAGATCGCTGCCAAACCAGATTATTCGCAGTCCCCAACCGATTGATTGGGTCGGAGGCTTGCTCTCATTTTTAGGGCTTAGCTCTATTTTTGTAGGCATCGGCTTAGCAGGAGAATTCGGCTGGTGGGAACCGAAACGGGAGTTTGCCATTGGAACCATGATCATCCCGCCATTCGCAATCTCGATCGTGCCGACATTAGTTGCCGTAGGAATGATTCTTTTGGGGTTCTTTGGCTACTGGCAACGACGGCAGGCAAGCAGATCGGGAGCTTCTTTATTTCGAGTTGGACTCTTGCGTCGGCGAGGATTCGTATTTGGGATGTTCGCCGCAATGATGCATACCCTGATCGTGACGGGCATCCAATTCAACCTTTTTCAGTTTGTGCCCATCGCCCTGTCGCTCAACCCCTTTAGAACGGCACTAGCGATTATGCCCTACAACCTAACCATGCCAATTGTCCTAGTTGCCGTTGTGAAGTATTTAGGGCTGGGCAGCCGAATCGCACCTAAATATATCGTTTGTGGCGGAGCTTTTCTTCTAGCTGCTGGCATTGGCGTGCTTTACAGTAGCTTGCATCCCCAAGTTAACGCGCTGGAATTGGTGCCGGGGTTAGTAATTATGGGCATGGGTTCAGGGTTATTTTTGTCGTATATTAGTGTCCTCACATTCTCAGACGCTTCCGTAATCGATAAACCACAATGCCCCGGAATTTATAATCCAATTCAGAATTTGGGAAGTTCTTTAGGTCGAGGAATTCTGGGTACGGCACTTGTATTTTTTGCCTCTCAAGGCATTGTCGATGGCGTTTTGCAAAAGCTAGATAAAACCTTATCAACAGTCCAGCGCATTGAAGTCATTGCCAAGTTGCAAGAGATGTTACAAACGTTTTCTCAAGCAGAAATGAGAACAGTCCTTGCGAATGAGGTGCCACCGTCAGTTTTTCCGTCATTGCGCTCAATTAACTTGGATGCTGCAACATTAGGAATCAAAAACTCACTGCTGATTGCACTTATGCTCACAGCAGTTTGCTTTGTGTTTGCTACAGGATTACCTAAGTACCCTTCTTGTCGCTCCTCTTAAAGAGAAATAACGGAATAGATTCTAAATTCTTAATGAAAGATTGGTGCATTTGTATCTAGTATTTACTGTGCTCTATCGCCCTAATTTTCTCTTAAGACTAACAACCCATTTTTGTTTTGCAAACCGAGGTTTTCTATGATTTCTAATCGCATGGTTTCTAAAGTTTTTATGGTATTGCTAGGCGCTAGCATTCCATTCGGCACTCAGTCATTGGCAAATGCGGCGGAGACCTGTAAGCCATTTCAACCCATCGGTGGTTCAGGATACGAAGTCAGAAAATCCGTGTCTGCAACCGCAGTAACACCCGGCATTCGGAACAACTGGGACACCGATTTTGTCGTTCCTCCCGGCACCCGTTTCACTCGCTACATTGCCACAATCACCTCAGAAACGCCCGAAAATTACAACATTATTATCAACTTTAGGTTCGGTAACAACACCTCTCAACAAGTGTTCCGACGGGATGGGGTTCGATTGGTGGGTGGCATTCCGTTTCAGATTGTAGGGGAGCCTCCAACAGCCTCTCGTCAACCGATTCAAATTAATACAAACATCAGTGGACGGCAAGGCTCTACCTACCGAGTGAGCGTTTCGGGTTGCAGTAAACAATAAGCTGGAAACGCAAGATGCCCCACACCTCTTTTCACGACTGAATCTTAAACACTGCTGACCCCCTAGAGTCCTTTTTGAAAAGGAATCTAGGGGGTATATTTAACCATGGCTACCGACTTATTGCATAGGAGTGACAGTATGAAACGGTTTAATTTGGGTCTTGCTTTCCTACCGCTATTTTTGATGACAGGCTGCATCATTGGAACCGTTAGGGGAAAACAAGCTGAACTGTGTAGCAATTTGGCACTATTAAGCCGGACAGTTACCGCTCTCAACCAAGTCGCCAGTGATCCTACTTCGCCGATAGATGCGTTGAAACAGGCAGAGGAGCGGGTCAGTCAAGCTTACAGAGAGTTTAGGAATACGGCAAAAGACGACGCGCAAGAGACAAAAGACGCTGATTTGGAAAAAGCTTACAAAGATTTAGAAAAATCCTATGAAGACTTAGATAAAAAAGTAAAAGATCTTCCCGACAAATCGACAATGGCTCAGGCACGCACCGTAATTTCCGCCAACTTGACGACAACGGAATCAGCATTAGTTCAAGTCAAATCAAGCTTGAGGTGCCAATAGTTGAAGTCAAAAGTAGTACCTGAATCATATTCAATCATTAAGATGAAGATCTAAAGAACAATAACTAATCTTTGATTACACAGTAAGTAAACTTAAAAGAAACTTCTAAAATCATTCACCTAAACTCTCTAGGTGTTCATTGGTTGATTGCGACGGCTACCAAAAATATAAGCATAAACATAAGACAAAACGGAGCCGAAGAGAAAAATTTGGCAGGTTAGAAAAATCCATAACATTAGAATCATGACGCTACCAATTACGCCATAGGACAGAAAGTGGCTGCCGATTGTGATTACGCTATTGCTGACTAATTGCTGCAATATCACTAGAAGTAAGGTTGTTAGTAAAGCGCTCAACCACACATCCCCCCACGCCACATAAACAGATGGCAAAATCTTGAACAAAACGCAGCCAGCGATCGCCAAAATCAAAAACGATGAGCCAACCTGAAGCCATTTGCTGAGTTGCAGTTCGTCAATTTGGAGCCAGGAAAAGAGGTCTCGAAAGTTTGCGGATAGTTCAAGGATAGTTTTAATAGCAATCTCTGTGAGTAGTGAACTCAGCAGCAGTAAGGCAGTTCCTAGCACTAACAAAAACGAAAAAAGTTTGTTAGCAATAAAAAAAAGCGCCATTTTAAGCGGTGATCCGGCTTCAGAGACTCGGCTTGGCGATCGCCAAATTTTATTGACTGAACTTCTGAGAATTCCAAAGACTGCACTAGCTGCCCACAGGAGCAAAACCGATCCAATCAACCCTGCTCCTACACTATTGGCATTCAGGGAAACGAGGGTTCCTTTGATCAGATCATGAACTTCGGGGGGCAGATATCGCACGATCGCGTCTTGAATCGCTTGAAACGCCTCAGTATTCGGACCCAGCAGCGAACCCACTACACTCAAAATGACCAATAGCATTGGAAACAGGGAAAACAAAGCAAAGTAGGACAGAGATGCTGCCATGCCGGGGCAATTATCTTGATCCCACTTCAGCCCCGTTTGAATCAAGAGTTGGGCTGGCTTTGACGGCAGAATAGTAGACCGAATGTATGCCGGGATGGATCGAATATGGCGAATCATAGAACCGATTTCCGCTTTAGCGCAACGTTAAGCAGCAAACTTAAAGTCATTATGGTACTTAAGAAAACGAATTTTTGTTTATCCACTGAGAAATCATAAACTTAAGCCTTTTCTGATGGCTCAATCCCATCTTGCTCAATTAGATTAGCCGGAGTTTCTTTTAGAATCGGTGTGGTTTTTTCTGGGGTTGACTGCATCCACAGAGCAATCATGCCCGCGATCGGAATCGACAGAAACACTCCCAACAAGCCAGCCACTCGCTCACCAATAAACAGAGCCAAAAATAGAATGACCGGATTCAGTTCCAGTGCATCTCCCATAACTTTGGGACGGATATAGTTATCTTGAATTTGAATCAGCACAATCGAAACGGCTAGCACCTTTAAGGCTACCTCGCTTCCCTGAGAAGCAAAAACTAAAAAGGTGACAACGATGACCCCAAGAGTCGCGCCAATCCCCGGAATCGCATCAATAATGCCAATGATCACCGCCAAAATTAGAGAATAGTTCACCCCCAAAAACGGATAAATCAGCAGCGTTGTCGTGGATAAAAACAGCATCAACAGCAGTTGTCCGCGAATAAACCCCAGGAAGCTCTGCTGAAACGTGGTGGCAAAGCGATCGCGAGAAGTATCGGGAAGCAGATTGAGACAGGATTTCCACAGCTTTTCCCCATCGATCAACATATACAGGCTGATGACTGCCCCAAAAATGCCAATAAAAACGCTGGAAAACACACTCTGCACGATGCCTAGTCCATTGGCTAAACCCGCTTGCAACGTATTCACCAGGTTGCTGATATTCAATTGGTTGAGAAACTCTTGGAATGGCAAAAAATCTTGCTGTCTGAAACCATTTTTAAGATCCCCGACCAAGCTTTGTCCCTGACTCAAAACCTGGAGTCCAATGCCTGTGATCAATCCCAGCAGCAGAACGATCGCGCCAATGAACACCAGGGCGATCGCCCAGCCTCTAGGGATATAGCGCGATAGCCACACCACCGGATAGTTGAAGAGTACGGCAAAGATACCGGCGGCGGTAAATAGGGCGATCGTGCCATAGAAATAATTAATCAGTAATACGGTGATCCACCCGCTGCTAAACAGCAGCACATAGCGCACAAGGGTAGAGTTGCTGAGGGTTTGCCACAGCGAAGCTGAAGACTGGGATACGGTTGGGGGGCGCATGATGGATGACTATAGACATTGCAAACAAGCAGAGGGGCGAAGTGTTCAGATTGTACTATGCCCCTCGTTCAATAGACTCTTGCGATCGCGGATTTCAACGTAACACACCGCAAGTTACCTAAAAAAACTGCCCGACCTGCGAGTAGCGCTGAATCAGCAGCTTTTTGAAGTAGCACACTGCTGCACAACGTCTGTTGCTAGATGCAGATTTGCTAGGATTCTTATATTCTTCTGACTAACAAAGACTTGGAAACCACAAAACTATCAAGTGAAGGTGAGGTGATGATTCCTAAATCACTACGAGAAGCTCATCATTGGGAGCCTGGACAAGAATTGGTTGCGATCGCCATGGGTGACGGAATTTTGTTAAAGCCCAAAAAGCCCTTTGCAGAAACGACCTTGGCTCAAGTAGCAGGTTGCTTAAAATACGCGGGAGTCCCCAAAAACTTAGAAGCAATAGATGCCGCTATTCGCCAGGGTATTGAGGAGCAATGGAATGGTTTCAGTTGATACCAACATTATTGTTAGATTTCTCACTCAGGATGATGAAGTCCAATTTAAACAAAGTGAGCAAATTTTTCAAATATGAGTAGGTTTAGGTTCCTTCTCTCACGCCTGTTTGCACTTGCCATAGGCTGGCATATACGCCTTGTTGATGGAGTAACTCCTCGTGTCGTCCGCGTTCAACAATTTTGCCCTGTTCCATGACGTAGATGCAGTCGGCATTGCGAACGGTGGAGAGGCGATGGGCGATCGCGATGGTGGTGCGCCCGACGGTGATTCGTTCGAGCGATCGCTGAATGGC
>JBGTAZ010000380.1:0-8341 GCA_041749615.1 Leptolyngbyaceae cyanobacterium
AATTCTGCCAAGTTGATTAAAAAGATTGGGCTGATTTGCTCAATAGTGGGGGCGGTTTCCACCTCACTTAAAACTGCTCTTGGGCTTTTGTCCGAGGGAAGCCCACGCTGTACCTGAAAGGTCAGCGATGGGAGGATTCACTGAGGAAAAATATATAGAGGTTTTTGAAATGCCAAAAGAATCAACTCAATTCAAAACCACAGGGTTAGGCACAACCAATAAACAGCAACCCATTTCAGTTAAATTCCCTCCGTGTGTAGATGCCATCTTGAGGGATGAGAGCATTATCAGCGATCGTTCTGTCTACATTCGTAATGCGGTTTTGCGACAGCTTCAGGCAGATGGGCTAATCAGCGATCGCCCCGTAGGGACATTACCCTCATTGGTCAACCACGTATCAAACTCATCGATCGCGCCTTCCACCCCTTCCTTAAACGAATAACATTCACGAGCGATCGCCCATACCGCAGACATCCCCACCAATGCTGTCGCCATATTTGCAAGTGTCAGCGCTTCGTCAATGTCATCATTAATCACAATGGGCAGCCGTCCTTTATCTGCCCAACGGTGATATTCAGCCGCGCATCTTTCCACCTTGTGAGCGACCGCCCGCCGCAGCCGCAATAATTCACCCAGCTTGAACTGCTCCACTAAGGTTTCAATCTCTTCCTTTGGCTTTTTCGCCGCATGGAGCGCAAACACTTGAGCGCATCCAGATACCTTCAGGATAGGGATGAGGGTTGATGGAATGGTGAATCCCAATACTGGCTTAAAGATTGCCGCGATCGCCCACTCTACGCCATCGTTATAAGCATTGGGTTCAATCTCTGGTTCATCATCGGTTGGCACTGTGAAGCTTTCAAATTTGCCCACATAGGGATTAGCGATTAATGACCCCTTGTAAACCGTTGCCAAAGGACGGGCAATCAGGCTAGGCGTGTCCTCAAGCGGTGATGATGGATCATAGCCTTGAGGGTTGGTAGACCAGCGATCGCCCGGTTTTGGCGCTTCCACTTCACCCCACTTCAATTTACGCCGGAGGGATGGGGCACTGGTGTTTGATGTTTTCTTGTCCTTGTGATTTCGATTAATCGCTAATCCGCGATCGTGTCCTTGATGCCCATACCGAACATCACTGAAAGACTTTTCTTTGAACACGACAGGAGAGCGATCGCCCCCAATCGGTTTAGGATCACCCGTCACCAATTCAGCCGACCATTCAAATAGATGCTCATTTACGTCTAGTTCCCACACGCCCAATGATGGGTCAAGAATTGCCGTGATATTAACCATTTAGGGTAAGCAGCCGTATCGCTACCTCATCCGCTTGTTCAAAGCCTGTTCCAGTCAGCTTAGCCGCGATCGCGTCCACATCCCCACCTAGCCCTTTCACCAATGCACCATCTTGATAGATTTGTAGCAGCAGAATTCCATAGGCGATCGCTTTCTGGAGGTCGTCGGGGATCTCTGGTTTTGAGTCAGGCGCTTTTTTAAGCTGTGCCATATCCCAGCTTTGTCCAAGGTAGTCAATGTCCTCAAGCAACTGGAGATACCGATCTTCTGATTTAGGATCAGAACCAATGCCACCCTGCTCAATCATTTGGCGCAGTTGATTCATCTCTCCAATCATTTCCTTCTGGCGATTAGGGATAGACTCTATCCGCTGCTGATGCATGGTTTGCATGTGCTGAGTCCGTAGGCGTGACTCAGCTAGCATTTGGTATAGATCGGCTTGTGGGTTTTGAACGGTAGACATTTTATCAAAACAATGTGTTGATTACACCTAATACCCTTTGACAGCAGCAGTCTGAGGGTTTGACAACTCCCACGCTTAAAAGACGTGGGATTCTTTCGGACAAGCGTTAGACTTTTGGTGTTGCCCAAAGCCTAATTCTACCTACGGTCGTCAAAGACCGTCTACCCAGTCTGCTTAGGTCAATGCCTAAGTTTCTGGCTACCTTGCGTAAAATGTTGGCGGCTCCGTTCAGATCGGAATTCACCAAGCTCCCATCACCAGACCGATACAAGCCCCGCTTGATTCTTTTCCCCGATGCTTTCCACCCGTCCGGCTTGCAGCCATGTTCAGGTAGGGAGTCTCCATCTAGGTAAGAAGCAGCCGAAGTATTGGCTTCCTCGTTTTGCACAAACCGGAAACCATAGATTGAACCTAGCTGCTCAATCCTATTTTTCAGCCGTGCTAAGGGCATCTGAACAAATTGTTGATTGTTCGTTTTGCCCATATTGCAACCGTCTTTGATACCTTTATTCCAGCCGATAACAATGGTACCAATGCCGTACTTCAGGCAATGTTTCACCACTAGCCTTGCAGCCTTGTTTACCATGTCGCGCATCTGATGGTTGCGTTTAAGGGTCAAGCGGTCTAAAACGCTATCCCAATAGTCTTGAGATTTTCCTTTCTTACGGTTAGCCACTCGTTTGTTGTATAGCTGATTCATCGCTTTTGTTTGCCGAGAATCGACTAGAAATGAGTTCCCCAAGGTATCGACACACGCCATCAAATTAGATGAAGTGCCTAAGTCAATGGCTAGCGCTTGATCCATGTCCAGCTTGGTTTCAACCCGCTCCATTGCATAGCTGCATTCCAGGTGAAACGCACCATTTTTGGGTAGGATTGTGAACTCCTTCACTTTGCCAAAATCAAGGTTTTTGGGCAGTGGCAGAAAGAATTCTTTGAGTCCAAACCAGCGCTTGACCTGTAAACCCAATGGAAATCGAATCATCCCATTTTCTAAAGTTGGCTTGCCTGCTCCAATGTTGGGAAATGACACCTTGAACAGACTGCCTGAATCCCTGTAATCAGGAGGTCTGGGCTTCTGGTCTAACTCACCCCGAAAAAACAGTTGCCGCAATTCTCGGAATGACTTAAATGCCTCTGAGACACTGAGCAAGGTCTGTTGGGCGGCTACAGAGGGCATCGCTTGAGCGTGAATATTGCCGCCTACTGCGTAGATCGGGTCATATTTTGAGACGATGCGGTTAGTCTTGAAAAAGATTTGCCTTGCCCAATAGACTCCACAGTTGTACAGATTATTGGACTCCTCACACAGGTAAGTGAGGATAGCGCGAGTCTCAGCATCACAGTCTAATTGGTTTTGCTGAACGCCCATCAACTTCTTTGGTTTAGCCATTTAATGTTTTCCTCCTGTGTCTATGTTAGCATAGTCCTAGACATTTTAGGAAAGTTAATGGGACAAGAGTACTGGCATGAAAATACATCCGTTAGCTTGATTAACTATCATTTTGTGTGGATAGTCAGGCGACGCAGAAAGATGCTTGTAGGCGACGTAGACAGGCGTTTATTAGAGCTAATCCCGCAAGCTGTAGAAGAGATTGGATGCCAGATCATTGCAGCAGAAACTCATCTAGATCATGTGCATTTGTTTTTACAATCCAAGCCGATTCTTGCCCCCTACCAAATCATGCACAAGGTTAAAGGTTTTACGTCTCATGCCTTAAGAAAGGAGTTTCCACATTTGCTCAAACTGCCTAGTTTGTGGACTCGCAGTTATTTCTGCGGTACGGCTGGGAACGTCTCAGGCGATACGATTAAACGGTATGTTGAGGGTCAGAAGACAAGGTAGACTCTGAGGCTTAACAGCCTCGTGAGAACCCTCGCTACATCCCACGGCTAAAGCACGATGGGTTTTGCGGGTTCTCAGGCTCTCCCTTTTCTATAATGGGGGAGTCCCTTCGATGTTGGAAGCATCAAGGGACGTGACCCACCTACTTGAGATAGGCAGATGGCTAAAATAATAACAAAAACTCCGTGCTTGGGCGGGATTTATCGGATTACCTGTACCGTTGAAGGCAAAGAAAAGAGCTATATCGGCTCCACTAAGCAAACCTTCAATAGGCGGTGGAATGGTCATCGAAGAGATCTTAGAAGTCTTCGGCATAGTAATAGACATCTTCAAAGCGCTTGGAATAAGTACGGCAAGGATGCCTTTGAGTTTCACCCATTAGAGCCTGTTGCTTTTGAGGAGGATTTGATTGAAGCAGAGCAAAAATGGATTGATTTTTACCAAGCGCCTAATCGTGAATATGGCTACAACATTAACCCCACAGCAGGGAGGACTTGCCACTCCCAAGAGACGAGGGACAAACTTAGAGATGCCAATCTTGGTAGAAAGCAAACACCAGAATCTATAGCTAAAACGAGAGCCGCCAATCTTGGTAGAAAATGTACACCAGAGGCTAGAGCTAACATAAGAGCCGCGAACCTTGGCAGATGTCTTGGTAGAAAGCGTTCACCAGAATCCAGGGCAAACATGAGCGCTGCCTGTCTTGGTAGAAAGCGTTCACCAGAATCTATAGCCAAAACGATAGCCGCCAATCTTGGTAGAAAGAGGACACCCGAACAAGCAGCCAGAATGAGGAGCGGAAGAGTGAAAAACCAAGGCTTCTACTATCGAGCAATCTCGCCCAACGGAATGATTTATGATCATATTCTTAGCCTCAGAGAGTTTTGCTGTAAACACGAACTAACTAACTCGTGCATGTGCAACCTTGCTAACGGCAAGCGCCAAGCCAAGAACCATAAAGGTTGGACTTGCGAGAAGATCGCCAAATAGAATTAACTCTTTGAAAGCTTTTTCTGGGTTGGCTTCTTCTTAGGCTTCAGTTTTTTCGGTTTTTTGACCGTGTATTGAGCGATCGCTTCTTCATCGCCAGCCCTCAACCTATCTACAATAACCTTGTACTCTGCTTGGGTAGTGCCTTTTGGGGCTACAATCCGCTTGGTTGGATTGCGTATTTCAAATATTTTCTTCTGCGCCGAAACTATTTTTGCATCGACTTTAGCTAGCCGACCTTTCAACATCCGATCAAATCCAGCGGCTTGATCTTGCTTGATCTTCTCAGACAAGACTTCTAGAGAATCTATTCCATTTGCCCACTTGTCTATTGCTGCATTAGGACTGTCAGGAGTTTTCATATCCTCGATCGCCTCGTTTGCTTCAGCCCCTAATTGAGTTAATTGAGCATCCCATTTTTTGATCTGAGTTAATATATCCCGGCGATCGCTCAACGAAGATGGAGCAATTTTATTCTTAGGTTTTAGATTGAGGGATGACGGAGCAGGTTTCTCTACTGGTGTCTGCTTTTTAGGTTTCAGTTTTTTCGGCTTCTTCACCGTGTATTGAGCGATCGCCTTTTTATCCCCTTGAGAAATGGCTAGCATTGCGGCATAGTATTCAGCCTGACTTGCGCCTTTGGGCATCCTAACCAGTTTGCGAGGGTTAAGAGTTTCGTACACCCTTTTATAAAGTGCCGCAGTTCTCGCGCTGTTCTGGTTAATCTTCCCAGTTAACGCACGGGTCAGGCGATCGCGCTGATTTTGCTTTACCTCTTTGATGATAGATTCCGTTTCCTCACCCAATGTTTTGATCTCTTCTATCGCAGCCTGAAATTGCTTTACTGCACTATTAACTTCTTCTTGCTCCTTCTGATTCGCGATCGCTTCATTCGCTAACTGCCCTATCCGAGTTAATTCAAGCTGCTGACCTTTGAGTGTGGACAATGCTAGTCGGCGATCGCTGAGTCCAGATGGCAGCACTGCGTTTTTCACATTGGCAACATCATCCAAAACGTCGGGTTGTGGCTCAGTAGGGTAACGCTTAGCTTTGGGCTTTAACCAAACCGACTCCTTATGTTTTTTGGGCTTTAGCGTAATTTCGTCAGAGGCGACGGGAGTAGTTTCGGGTCTAGGAGCCTCACTGATCAGTGGCATTCCTGCAATGGAGGTAGGGTTAGAAGCAGTGGCTTCTAACCCTACCTCCATCGGCGCGTCTGGTCATTGAACTCCCACTTACGCCCCTTGTCGTCGGTTCTGGTCTTGCCCTGAGAATGCAATGGTTTTTTTGCAGCTTTCCATAAGCCTCCGAACTGATGAACACATTTGATCAGCGATCTCGACTCTTCATCCATTCGATACAGTACAGAGTTGAACGAGTACAGCGACTTGCGTAGCGCGTCTGGGTGATACTTCTCTAGCAATCGTTCGTAGGCACCATTGACCCGCTGGAAGTCATCAGTTGAACCACCGCGATCGGGGTGGGCTTTCATGGAGGCATTTCGATACGCTGTCTTCAGATCCTTCAAGTCAGGAGACGAATTCTCTAGTCCCAATGTCTTCAAGTCGCCACCTGTACTCCGATGAACCTGTTGTAAATGCTCACGCACTGGCGCTTTATGATCGTTGGAGGGATCTTGCCAGTCAAAGGTAGGCAGGCTGTTGGTAACTTCATTAGTCACCGATGCGATCGCCTTCTTATCCCCTTTCTTTATTTTTTCGTGCAGGGTTTGGGCTTCAACCTTTCGCTTATCAAACATTTCATCATACTGTTGATGCAACTCTGCGATTTGCTGCTTCTTGGGTTTATTGATCTTCTCGTTTTCTCGCTTAGCATTTTTTTCAGAGGTTTCGCGATCTTCCTTGATACTTTGTTTAAGTTGGTCAAGCTTTTTCTGAGCCTTCTGTTTACCTGAGTCGGTTCGAGCCGAGGCTACTTTTTTCTGAGCAGCCTCTAGTTCACTCTTCCCACCATCACGGGAATACCAAGAGAAGTTTTTCCAAGTGAACTCACCCCCTTCCCCTTTCTCCTTTACATATTTTGCGTTTTTGGCATAAACCGCCGATGCCCAAGCATCCTTGCTGTCAATTTTGCCAGTTTTCTTATCTTCAAGGTCAAGTCCATGCCTGCTAATTGCATCTTTCAAAGTCTTCTGATGGATATTTTCATCAGAAGGATTGGTATGCTCCAAAATCGCCTCTCCAATCCACCCGTTCACATCCTCATCGGTTGGACTCTCGGACGAGTATTTATCATCGATCGCGGCTCTACCCTTCAAACCTTTATCAGGTTGCTTCCCTTCTGGCTGTTTAGTTGATAAATCTCCCTGAATCCGAGCGATCGCCCCACCCTTTTCAGGAGTCTTCTCCGCAGCCTCAGTTTTGGGTTTAGATTTCCCAGAGATCGCGTTCTTAAACGCTTCGTCCTGCCCTGGCTGTGATGTGTCATACATCTTTAGCGACTCAGCCCAACTTTTAGCTACGTCCTTATCCCGATAGCTTCTTAGCTTGTCGGTGTAGACCTGAAAGCGAGTAAAAACTTCGCCAGGTGACCCAGTATGATTCACGCCAGCGTCCTTGAGTTTCTTGGTGGCATTTGTCAACATCACATCACTAACCTCATCATCGGAGAGACGAGCGACAGACAGTATTCTGTCTAAATAGTTAGGATTTTCTTGATGGACACTCTGCAATGTGCCAATAATGCTGTTATCGCCGCTGTAATCTTCCAAAAATCCCGCTAGCGGAGTAGCTTTTATCGCCCCACCTTTTTCAGGAACCTTCTCAGCAGTCTCAGCTTTGGGCTTAGATTTCTTGGATTTTGGCTGAACTTTCTTCTCTGTTTCAGCACCTTCACCCTTCGTCTTGGGTTTTAACCAAACCGATTCTTTATGCTTTTTAGGCTTCAGAGTAGTTTCATCAGTTGTAACGGGAGGAGTATCTTCAATCACAGGCATTCCACCCACCTCAGCAGGTTTCGCCTTGGGCTTGCGGCTTTTCTTCTCCTTGGGCTTCTTTTCACCTGATGCTGAGCCACCACTTTCAGAGCGATCGATGCGCCAACGACGAGTTTCCTCGTTGAACACCATATTGCGCCCTTTGGCATCCGTGCGGCTTTTGCCCTCATGGTACAACGGCTTTTTTGCTGCCTTGACCAGCATCAACACGCCATCTCGTTCTTCAGCGGTATAGATTGCTCCTTGCCATGCAAACTTTCTCAAACCTTCCCCCGACTCCATGAGTGAGCGGATTTGAGGTAAATCACGAAGCGCTTCTTGGATTTTTACTTTTGCGTAGGTCGGTGGAGATGCCCATTTGCCACTTAGACGTTCAGCCGCAGATGAATCTTTATCAACCAATGATGCGATCGCTTCCATTGCTGTTTTAGTGGGTAGGTCAACATTGCCTGGTATCGGATGACTGGGATTAGACGCTCGTTCTTTTGTAAAAGATCCTACTTGCTCCCAGTCGGTTGCGTTCTCAAACGACTTAAAAGCAGCGTGATCCCGTCCAGCGTCAGATTCATCCCACGGCACCAGAGAAGCACCGTTTCTACCCGTTTCCTTGTCCCGCGCGATCGCCTGTGGAAGTTTCAACGCCTCAACGATGCGATCGCCAATTTCTTTGGGGTCGATGTTCCCCTTTACAATGGCAGCCAGTTCAACGGCAACCCCTGATTCATCTCGATCCACTGTGGCAATATTCTGTTTTTTCGCCCAAGCCTTAAGTGACTCTGGAGACGCGATCGCC
>JBGTAZ010000381.1:0-4789 GCA_041749615.1 Leptolyngbyaceae cyanobacterium
GCCTTCCAGCCAAACAAATGACGCTCGTGAGGTTTCAGCGTCTCAAACTGAAACACCGCAACCCGCTGCCCATCCTGAATTTCTTCAGTGTAGGGTAGTCCAATCGGTTCCACCGATCGCACCTTTTGGCGATCGGTTTCCGCGGGTAGGGCAATCCGCCATTCCAACTGTTCCAAATTCACCTCTTCCAGCGGCAACAGTTCCTCCGCATAGGACATTTCAATCAGGTAGCCATTGGACAGGGCGCAGTGGGTTTTAGGATTGTAATGAAACTGCAAGGGATGAATAAAGGTGCGATCGCGAAAAGACACCTCAAAGGGACTATCCAAATTATTCGGATTGTCGCGAATAAATGCCTCATCTTTGGCATAGGACACATACAGCATCTCGCTGCCCGTGGTCGGATGGCGATGAAACGCAAGCCCCGTAGGCGATTCAAACGGAGTCAATACAGAAAACTTTTGTTCGCCCGTTGCCCGATCCAAGCAATACACCGTTTGCTCCGTGCGATCGCAGATCCACAGTTCTTCTTCTCTCACCACCAGATTGGCAGACCCCACTCCCGGCAGCGGCAGTCGCGTAATTTCCCGCCGAGACGCTTGCTCAAAAATGTAGATGTAACCTGCCTTTTGTGAGGCAACATAAATCGTCGATTCCCATACCCCAACCCCCGTTACCGGATAGGGCAACGTGAAAAAGTGCTGCAACGAAAATGCGCCAACTTGGCAAAAGAAAACGCTATTATCGCGCGCCACCCAAAGCGTATCTTGCCAAAGGGCTAACCCTTCTGCCCCAATAAAATCTTCCACCTGCAACATATTCAGGATTGTGGTGTTATCTGTTGCGGGATTGATCCTCAGGAGATAGCCACGAATTGAGTCGAGGGCAATGAGATCATCACCCCAAAAGCCAATACCTTGTAAGGCACAGGCAGCCAAAGGACGGATAGTACGGAGCCAGGGATCTTGCACGGCGAACTCGATAGTAAATTAAACGGTTAAGGCAGAGAGGTCTCAAGGATAAACTGCGTCCCTTGCGCCTCTCTAGGCAGGATGAACGACAGATTTCAAACGCCTTACCAAATCATAATTGCATGGGCAAGATTGAAACTGTATCCAGAGGATAGTTGGCAGAAGTTCTTACAGCAGTTTTCGCCCCCCTAGCCCCCCCAATTCTGGGGAGAACTAGAGCCAAAGTCCCCCAGAATTGGGGAATTTAGGGGGCTTATAGAGTTTGCAAGTGTGGCACATTCATCTGAAAATAGCTGGAATCCAACCGTTCGCAAAAAACAGGTTGATTTAGGTGATTTAGGGACGGCGTGGCGATCGCGGCCACCCATGGCTCACTTTGAGGAAGAGTTTGATATTCTGCGGTTCTTCCCTTAGGATGAGAGATTCTCAAATGAGTTTTTCCACACTTGCTAAGGCTGTTGTCTACTCAGCTTCAATCGGTCTGAGAATAATTGCACCCAGACAATAGCCCTAAATGGTGGGGCTAAATCGTGAGACTTAAAGGCGAAAGAACATGGATCTACTGGAATATCAGGCAAAAGAATTATTTCGAGCAGTGGGCATTCCAGTGTTGCCCTCCCAACGGATTGAGCGCCCGAAAGATTTGAAGGGATTGATTATTCCCTACCCCGTGGTGCTGAAATCGCAAGTTTACAGCGGCGAACGAGGGCGGGTCGGCGGCGTAAGATTTGCGGAAAACACGATTGACGCGATCGCGGCGGCTCAAACCATTTTCAACCTGTCGATTATGGGGGAATACCCCAAAGTGCTATTGGCAGAAGCGAAATATGATGCCGATCAGGAGTTTTATCTCGCTATTACGCTCAACCGTTCGGTGAGTCGCCCCGTATTATTGGGGTCGCAAAAAGGCGGCATTGATGTAGAAATGGCGATCGACCAGATGCAGCATGTCGTCGTCGAACAAGAATTTTCCGCCTACTATGCCCGGAGACTGGCGCTAAAAATGGGGCTAGAAGGCACGCTGATTGAATTGGTCAGTGCGGTGATTGAAAAGATGTATCAGCTTTTTGTGCAAAACGATCTGGATCTGATTGAGATCAACCCTTTAGGCGTGAGTGCTGCCGGAGCGGTCATGGCACTCGATGGCAAAATCAGTGTCAATGATGATGCTTGGGCACGTCATCCACAGTTGGAAGCTTTGATCGCCAAGCTAGATGGCAGCAGCCCTCTCGCCTCTGACATTTCTATTGTGCCGATGGATTCCGATGGGCAAATCGCGATCGTGTGCAATGGGGCTGGGTTAACCATGGCAACTATGGATTTAGTCTATCAAGCGGGTGGCAAACCGATTAGCTTTTTGAACATTGGCAGTGAAACCCGCGCCGATTTTTCGCCCGCGCAGTTAAAGCACCACCTGAAGGAAGGGTTAGAGCAGATTACTCAAAACAAGCAAGTGAAAGTGGTTTTAATCAATCTGATCAGCAATTTGGTTCCCTGTGATGAAGTCGCCGATATTATTGCATCCTCAGTTCGGCGGTATATCCCTAGGACTCGGTCTTTGAAAGGTATTCGACCCGATACGCTGATTGCCCAGGCAACGCGATCGCCCGCGATGGTTGTCCGATTGGTGGGCAGTGAGTGCGATCGCGCCCAGTCGCGGCTGGCAGACCATCAAATCTCTTTGCTGGACAATCTGGATGAGGCGGTAACTCAAGCCGTGGCACTAGCAAAGTTAGGTCGTAGCTCAGGAGAGTGACCCCACTCTAGGGCGATCGAGAATGGCGATCGCTTGCCCCGCAGCACTAAAATTTTTGCCCAAAAAATTACTCGACTGTGACCAAGATTGCAGCAGCATCTTTCAACATCCGCAATTCTAGACATAGATCCTTATATAGATCTTTTCACAAGCATCTATTTATTTCCGATTTAATTTTCCACTGTGCATCAACGCTATTACTCGAATTGTCATGAACTTTACCTCTCAGAACCGAGTCTTAATCCAAGGAATTGCAGAACCTTTGGCAACCGTCCACGCCTTACATATGAAAACCTATGGAACTCATATTGTGGCGGGTGTTAGCCCAGGGCATGGCGGCAGAAGCCTGCATGGAATTCCTGTTTTTGACTTAGTGGAAATGGCGCTTTCAGCCGTGGGCGAAATTGATGCCACCATTATCTTCACTCCTCCCTATGCCGCTTTGGATGCAGCCTTAGAGTCGATCGCGGCAGGCATCCGACAGATCGTCCTAATTACCGAGGGCATTCCGCCTTTAGATATAGTTAAACTGCTGCGTCAGGCAGAAATGACCGAAACCTTAGTGGTGGGTCCCAATAGCCCTGGTGTGATTGTGCCCGGACAACTGCTGCTAGGCATTCACCCCGCCGAATTCTACACGCCGGGATCTGTGGGGCTAATTAGCCGCAGCGGCACCTTGACTTATGAAATCGCCCGTGAACTGACTCTTGCCGGATTAGGGCAATCCATGGGGGTTTGCATTGGGGGGGATGCAATTATGGGATCATCCTTTCCTCAATGGCTCGAAATCATGGATGAGGATGAGCATACCGATATTATTGTGTTAGTGGGCGAAATTGGCGGCGATAGTGAAGAAGCAGCGGCTCACTACATTGCAGAAGCGATCGACAAGCCAGTGGTCGCCTATGTCGCTGGACAAACTGCCCCGAAAGGTCGGCGTGTGGGTCATGCCGGAGCGATCATTGCCTCCCAAATTTCTACTTTGGGCAGCGAAATTGGCACTGCTGCCAGCAAAATTACCGCATTTGAACGAGCCAATATTCCGGTAGCAAACTATCCATCCCAAATTCCCACCTTGGTGAAAAAGACCTTAAGGTTGCCGACCAAGCATTCCAATGTCTGAGGAGCGTTCTGGTGTATTCATTAAATAAACTCCTATAGAGCCTATTTGGTATCTTAGATGAGGAGCTAGGATTAGAAACAAATGGGATATTCGAGCAGTTTAACCGACGCAGAATGGGAAATCATCAAGCTCCTGTTGCCCCAAAAGAAGCAAACTAGACCGCCGATTTGGACAAAGCGACAAATTTTAGATGGCATCATGTATCAACTCAAGAATGGGTGTAACTGGGGTGACCTGCCCAAAGACTTCCCGCCTTACTCCACGGTATTCTGGCACTACAAGCAATGGCGCTCAGAAGGAGTGCTAGAGCAAATTAGGGATACTTTACATGCTCAGGTGCGAGAACAAGTCAAAAAAAACCACACTGGACGATGCTGCTGCTGATCGACTCGCAAGCGGTGAAGAACACCTGTAATGCTGGGGTGAAAACGAAAGGGTTTTGCTTCTACAAAGCCACCAATGGCATCAAAAGGCATTTGGCGGTCGATACTCTAGGATTCCCATTCTTTGTCCACTGTACTAAAGCGAATGTTTCGGATGACCAAGGCTTAATTGAGATGTTGACAACCCACATCGATTATTTCAAACAACGACCCGACGACTTGCCCAGACTGACGATTCTAGTGGACAACGGGTATCATCCAAGCCTTTTGATCACGGCGTTAGAGCAGATTTATCCTCAAATCATGACCAAGATTCAGTTTCAATTGGCTCCTAAGCCCACCAAAGCCGAAAAGCAGGCGCAAGGGAAGAGCGGATTTGTAGTCGTCGCCACTCGATGGGTTATCGAACGCTCAAACGCTTGGATGGAACGCTGTAAAAGTCTGGTCAAAAACTTTGAGAGAACCCTGGACAATGCCACAGCCAAAGTCAATCTTTGCTTCATCCGTCTCATGCTCAAACGACTAGCGGTTAATTAGATACCAAACGGGTTCTATA
>JBGTAZ010000382.1:0-7613 GCA_041749615.1 Leptolyngbyaceae cyanobacterium
AGTCTCGCCTTTGCCCCGCAGTGTAGGCAGGTTGCCGTCTCAGCCAATTCCCTCAGTGGGGAGGATGCCATCCCTGCCTTTGCCGACGATCGCCGTCGGATCTTATCCCAATTCTTTGCCCAATCTGTCACCGATGCCACCAGGAAGTCTGTCGCCTGTGGCAATTCCGGTTGCGCCTCCTTCACGGACTTCTGTTGCCGATGCGATCGCGGTGAATGGCGTGGTGCAAGTGGGTGGAAAATGGACTGTGATTGTCAAAGAACCTAGTGCGGTTTCTAGTCGCTATGTGGCAGTGGGTGACTATTTAGAGAATGGCAAGGTGTTGGTGAAAAAGATTGTCGCGGCAGGCAGCGCTGACCCGGTGGTGGTATTACAGCAAAATGGAGTTGAGATTCGGAAGTCGTTAGGGTAGGTTGTAGGGGTGTGCAGCACAGCGTCCGGTGGATTCACTGGCACGACGACCCCCACGAGGCAGGATCACCATGCAATCTGATCGCCCACCCAAACATTTGAAAGCGCACCGAGGCACGAGTACTGAGCGTCGTAGCTTAGAGATGGATGGCAGCTATATTTGTCCGGTTTGTCGCCATGCAAATCTTGAGGCGATCGTGTTGATGGATGCTTATTCCTGCCATTTTTGTCGCCATATTTTTACGGCAAACCTACCCGAACAAACTGTTCGCGTTGAAGATAGCTCTCAACCTGCAACTTGGCGCTGGACTGGTACCCAATGGCAAGCGACCAATAAGGCTGATGTAGATTTAACGATCTCCGTTTGGGTTGTAGGTGCTGTGATCAGCATTTTGCCGCCCACCCTGATTTGGCTGTCTTCCCACACCTTTCCACCGATGGAAGACAGTGGGTGGTCTTGGTTCCCCACGGTTTGGATCGCGCTTTCGTTTTCTATTCACTTTTTGATGGTGGCATGGCTTTTGGTAGAGCATTACCAACTGCCCGCTTATGTTTCTCTAAAAGTGAGATTAGGAAATCTTTTTGGCATGAGGTGAGAGGGAGTTTTGAGTTTTGAGTTTTGAGTTTTGTTCGCGTTCGCGCAGCGTGTGCCTTGCACTCAGCGTTGACCTAGGAGATATTTTGAGTTTTGAATTTCCTGCCCTCGGCTTTTTACTCAAATTGCTGTCGTTTGGCTGACCACTGCAATAGTTTGTATTGTTTGGGTGAATCCACGATGAGGGTGGGTAGAGCATTGCCTAAGTTGGCGATCGCCCGGTACTGTTGTCCTTTTTCTACCGAAAGTTCGCTATACAGCAGTTTGCCAGAGCTAGAGAAGATTAGGGTTTTGGATTGAGTTAAGGGTGAAGATTTGGGCGATCGCCCGGTGGCTGAATGGAGCGCCATTAAATCTTCGGGCTGTAGGGTAAGGATTACGTCGGGTTGGGTGCCGCCCGTCAGATTAGCAAGCTGGATTGTCCAATGACTCGCGAGTGTTTCTAGATCTGTCCCTGTTGGGAGGGCGATCGCCTGCTGTAATTCTTGGGTCAATGCCGGAAGTGCTTTTGCCGTCCATTTGGGTTGCTGCCCCATCCAGTCACCTAGGGAAACCACATCTGGGCTGAGCCATTGCAGGGCTGATTCTGTGATGGCGAGGGTATGGGAAGCCGAGTCGCTTGTGCTTGATGAGGCATTGCTGGAAACGAGCAGTTCCAAGCGATCGCCCTGTAACCGGACTGCTCGAATCGTTGCCAACACCGTCTGGGCTTCGCCTTTGGGTTGCCATGCCACAATTTGCACGGTGGGAGTGCTATCCAAGCCCAGCCGCTTCCAGAGCGCGATCGCCCCACTGGGCAAGGTTGAGAAAGTATCCGACTGCCAGCGATCGCCCGTATGAACCGCCGTGACCGTCACTTGATACCAGGTTTGCTGATCGTCAAGTTGCAATGGCTGATTGCCGGGAGGACGCATCCAATCGGTGGGGTTGATTTGGGCAATGGGTTGAGCGGTGCCAATCATCCGGCTGGAATTGCTGTTCAGCGTGGTGTCTGTGAATGCCGGATCAAGGCGTTTCGTCAACCCGGTGATTTGGGAAATTTCGGCGGCGGTCACTTTGGGCTGCTTTTTCAACCAGGCGATCGCGGCGGGTTGTCCTTTTTGCGCCGCCATCAGCAACGCGCCCCACGCTTTCACCTCCAGCTTGACCGATCCCGCTTGCCCAAACGCTTTGATCCGATTATCTAGCCTGCCCATGTCTGCTTTGAGCACCGCTGCCGTTTCCTGACTGGCAGCGACAGACGATTGAAACACCTGTAATGCTCGTTCCCAGCGCCCATCAATCAGATTTGCCAACACTTGCTGACTGGGGCTTGCCCAAGAACTCTCTGCCTGAACTTGAGTCACCTGAGCGTGCCAGCGGATCAGATCGAACTGAGCTTGTGTTGTGCTAGACCATGCTTTCGCAGTCAATTTTCCCTTGAGCGATTCTAGCCATTTGAGACTGGTTGACCACAACCCTGACCGTGCCAGCAACAACGCCGATTGATAAGTGGACTGTGCCAACGCGGATTCAGCCAGGGAGATCGGTTCTAGCTGAACGGGGCTAGGCAAAAAGTTGAGCGGCTTGATTTGATAAATTTCAAACTGGGGTTCCATGCCAATGGTGTGATTGACAATCAGTTCTGGGGTTCCGCCACCGGTGACTTCTTTCCAGATTGGGGCTTCCCCCGTGGGACTCGTCCACTGCAATTTTTTGCTGAGATGAAAACGGCTGGGATTGTAGTGAATGATTTGTCCGTAGGTTAGGGTTTCATTGCCCCGATCGCGCTTGCCGCTAAGAGTTAGCCAAATCCCTTGATCGGCTGACACCTCTTCCGATCGCGTCAGGCTAGTCAGGGGCAATGCTCGACTAGAGCCTTGATTGTCAGATTTAGCATCCACCAAGGGCGCGATCGCAAAGGATTCTTCGGGTCCGGCGATCGCCAACTGATTGACCAAAGAATACAGTGGTTCATTCGTTGTGTTTCTCCCATCGATCGCCGTTTGATACAGCCGCAATTCTACAATTTGGTCGCAATCCGTCTGGCAATTGGGGCGCTGTTCCAATACAGGCAGCAGCAGATCGGCGACTGGTGTTCTGTCATCAACACTGACGTTTTTTCCCAGTTCTATCAGTTCTCCAGCCGTTTTCCCCTGACCACGAAGTTCTGCCCGAAGCGCCTGAAGGTTTTTAGGCGGTTGTTCTGCCCTTTTCGACGGCACCCATCCAGGAATCCATTGATTCACCCAGCCCGATGATTCTGGGTTGACAATCAGTTGCAGCGCCAGCCAACCACACCCCACAACTCCGCCAGACAGTAAAATGATCAGCGCGATCGCACTGGCTAACCGTGTCCATTTTACTTTTGGCTTGCGCGAATGAACCCTCTTTTTTGAGGCAAGCGATCGCGGCTTTTGGGGTGGTGAATGGGGTGGAGTGGGCGATCGCGCCGGAACCACTGGCATCGATTGGCTGCGACTAGCCCCAACCTGCGGACGATTGGGCGGACGATTGGGCACGGAACTCGATAACCGACGACTCATAGCAAACAGGAGTACGCGAATGCGCCCCAATGTAACGGCAATGCGCCCCGATGTCACGTCCCATCACAAAACGTTGAGCAAGCCGTTGACTAGTGGCAGATGCGATCGCTAAAAATCGACGAAGCTCTTGGAAAGTCTCTGCGGTTGAATCAGGATTTTAGCCTCAAAATCTGCTCAAAATTCATCCAAAGCATTGTTCTATGTTTTTTCTGCGAATTAACCCCTGTCGGCTGCTATTCGCCTTAAATATTGGGCACCCTTGAGATCTAAATTGTGATGCAAAGCAGAGAGTTGTGATGCTTATTCCTCAAGAATCTACAGAAGCTTTGATAAGAAGCATTGATAGGGAGATAGAAAGTGCGGTGCGCTACGCCATTAATCTACGACAGTCAATTATTTTATTAGAAGATCTTCAGGCAAATTTTGTCCAGTCAGTTCTGGCAGAACAACTCGCTACTTTTAGACGTAATCTTGCGATCGCCGAAAAACAAATCGTCGAGATGGAGATTCGGAAAAATACTCTTCTAGAAAAATCAGAGCCAGCAAACAGCACACCAAAATCTGGCTCTATCTATATGGTTGTCGCGGCAGATCTTGAATGGGTGTTCCCCTGAGTCCCCAAAGGCTCTCAATACCAACCAGTGATCTGGAAAAAGCGTTGGAAGCTCCAAAGTAAAGCCCGATAGATTGAGGGATAAAAACTGCTAGAAACTGTTAGTGATGCGAAGTAGAGAAACAAGATGTCTAATCCTCAAGAGTCTATTCAAAGCCTCCTAGAAAGCATTGATAAAGAAATAGCGAGGGTATCGCAAAGTTCGATTAGTCTACAACAGGCAATTATTAAAATAGAAAAACTGCAATCAAGTTCTGGTCAACATGCAGCCCCATCACAACAGCTAGCTACCTTGAGACAGACTTTTTCAGAAGCTAAAAAGCAGGTTGCTGAGATGAAATCCAGAAAAAATGCTCTCCTCGAACGCTTAGCACTGACTCAAAGTAAATCAAATTCTGATCCCTTGGATTATTTATTAAATGGAGACTTTGAGTCTGAACCTGCCCGTTTGACTAAAATTGCTCCCAACCCAGTTATTAGTATTCACTCTTCTCAGAAAAGCGCTTTAGAAAAAGCGCCTGATACAGCCCCAAAAGCGGGAACATGCACAGATAGGTTCATTAAGACTCGTTACTCAGTTGATGTATATGCAGTGTTGATAGAAATGGAAAACTATCAAGCGTTTATCAAACATGCTGTAGAAAAAGAATTAATAGCCCAAACCCTTCTACCAGATGAATGGGACAAGCTATTCTCTTCAATCTCTCATCTTTAATCTCTTATCCAAAAACTGACCCCATTGGGCTGCAAGAGGCGGCTCTGTAAAAGGGATACGGGTAGAGTCTACACTGTCATTGCAAACAAACTCTAGTTCAGCGCGCCCTTTGGCAGGCGGATTCTCCCAATCGGCGGCTTTCCCGTTTACCAATAGCTGAATCGATTGCACCTGACTCAGGGAGAACGTTTTTGTATCCACAATTCCTTGAGACGTGGGCGTGCCCCAGGTTAAATCATCGCCCTGCTGCCCAATTACTGCATACAAGTCATACTTTGCCCGTTCAAACTGCTCCGCCCACAGCCGATAGGCTTCCACCTTCTGATACTCCTTTCGACCCGCCCACGCCAGACCAAAAAAAACTGCCAACAACGATAACCAAAAAAGACCACGTTCCATAAGTGATGAGAAGAGTTTTGAGTTTTAGAACAGATGAATTTTACTTCTCTAATCATTACAGTCTCATAAAACGCCATTCGTCCCTCGCCATTCGCCACTTGCCTTCTTCTTGTAACAATCGCACTATGGTTCTCTGTCACTTTTGGTAGAGGTGAGCTAAGGTAGTAACCAGTCTTGACTAGGCGGATGGCATGAAGAAGTTGCTGCTGGTGGTTCTGTTTCTTGTGGGATTGGGTTGGGCGTTGACGACCTTTCCAGGGCTAGCCGTTGAGGGCAGCTACAATTCCATTATTCTGGACTTTCGGGAGGATGTGGGCGCGGCGCAAATTGAGAGCCAGATTGACGCGATCGCCCAAACCTACAGCGTCTCTCCCCGCTACAACAGCGAGTTTTCTTTGGCAGATCATGTCTTCATTATGCCGGGAGACAAGAAGCTACTCGACAACCTGAGAAACTCCGACCTTCGTAAGTACACAGAATTCATCGAGCCAGACTATCTTTACCGTACCTATGCTGTGCCTAATGACCCGGAGTATGGCAAGCAGTGGAATATGCGGAGCATTAACGTAGAGCCAGCTTGGGATCAAACCAAAGGGAAAGGCATTACGGTTGCTGTGATTGACACAGGCATTAGTCAAGTGCCCGATTTATTGGATACCAACTTTGTTGCGGGCTACGATTTTGTCAACGATCGCACCAGTGTGAGAGATGATAACGGGCACGGCACCCATGTCGCAGGTACGATCGCCCAAGCCACCAACAATAAGTTTGGCGTTGCCGGAATTGCCTACGAAGCGAGTCTGATGCCGCTCAAGGTTTTGAGTGGAGAAGGGGGCGGCACCGTTGCCGATATTGCGGAAGCGATTCGATTTGCGGCAGATCAAAAAGCCGATGTGATCAATATGAGTTTGGGCGGGGGCGGTGAAAGCCAGTTGATGAAGGAAGCGATCGACTATGCCCACAGTAAAGGCGTGGTGATTGTGGCGGCGGCGGGTAATGCCGGACGCAATGCCGCTGAATACCCGGCTCGGTATCCCCATGTCATCGGCGTGTCTGCCTTAGATTCCGCAGGCAGTAAAGCTCCCTATTCCAACTATGGCGCTGGGATTGATATTTCGGCTCCCGGTGGCTTGATCAATGGCGAAGATAAAACGGGCGGAATTTTGCAAAATACGCTGAATCCCCAAACCGGGGAATCGGTGTTTGAAGCCTTTCAGGGAACCAGCATGGCGGCTCCTCACGTATCCGGGGTTGTGGCGTTAATCAAAGCGGCTGGGGTGACGAATCCCGATGAAATCGAGGAAGTGATCAAACAGTCGGCGTTAGTCGTTTCAAACGACAACCTGAATCACTTTGGGGCAGGCAAACTGGATGCCGCTGCCGCCGTAAAGCTAGCTGCCCAAGGCAAAATTTCCTTCCAAGATTTCTTCCGCTGGCTGCGGGATAATGGCTACCTCAATCCTCGCTTCTGGATTGATGGCGGCGTAATTTCCCTAGGACCCAAATTGGCGATGGTGCTAGGCTCCTATCTCCTCGCGTGGATGCTCAAAATTTACTTTCCCTTTGCCTGGACGTGGTCACTGTCCTCTGGCTTAGTTATGGGCAGCACGGGAATCTTCTTTCTGCGCGGTGTCTATTTATTTGATGCGCCCCAATGGCCATTTCGCCTGATGGGCAGTTCGCTAGGAGAGATGGGCAGCGCGGTTCAATTGAGTGCTGGACTCAATCCCTTCTTTGCCAGCATTTTGATTCCGCTGGGGTTGGTGTTGCTGCTGTTGGGGCACCGCACCTGGAAAGGCTTTGCGATCGGGAGCGCGATCGGGATGGCAGTGTTTCTATCCGTTGCGGCGGTGACTGCACCTGGAGTTATGTGGCTAGGAGAGGGTGTTGTGGCGCGGTTATTCCTAGGCGTGAATGCGATCCTTTGTTTCGCGTTGGCGCGACTTGTTGTTAAACCAGAAGGACGGATCGCATGAGCATTCAAGTAGAAGGCACAATTGAGCGCAAAGGCTTTGGCATGGGCGCTTGGGCGTTAGTTAGCAGCAAAGAAACCTATGAACTGCACAAAGCTCCGGCTGATTTGCAAAAAGCGGGACTCAAGGTGAAGGTATCGGGTCAAATTCGTGAGGATGTGATGACGATCGCCATGATTGGTCCGGTGTTGGAAGTCGCTAGTTTTGAAATAGTCAATTGAGCGTTAAGTCTGGATAATCGGGCGATCGCTGTAAAGTAGAAAGTGATGAATGTAGGGGCGCGTTTCTGGCGCTATTTGTGCGGCATTTGATAGGGCTATTTGAGGAAACTGAGAGTGTGAAACATTTTTTGTGTATTTTGTTTGCGAGTACTTTTGCCTAG